>JAJOKA010000149.1 GCA_021206555.1 Candidatus Cloacimonadota bacterium
CCTTCTTTGGCCAATTGCTTTTCCACCATATTCTGGGTGGCGATTCCGGCATGATCCACGCCCGGCAGCCACAAAGTGGGCTCGCCATTCATTCTGTGATAACGGACTACTACATCTTGAAGGGTGTTATTGAGCACATGACCCATGTGCAGGATGCCGGTTACATTGGGCGGTGGGATCAGGATGGTAAAGGCTTTTCCTTCACCTCGAGGGGCAAAATAGCCGCGCTCTTCCCAAGTATGATACCACTTTTTCTCGATATCTTGCGGAGCATAAGTTTTGTTGATTTCCATTGTTCTTTTCCTTCTTGATGTAGTTTTTGCCTAAGTCACAGATACATAAGGCAAAACCACTTCAGGAAAGAGGGCCTGGCTGTCAAGAAAGGTTTTTTTGGGTTGAATGCTACGCTGTTGAACGCAAGCTGTTTAATGCTTCGCTGTTTAAGGAGAAAGGCTCTCAACAGACCCAAGGTCATTCAACAGCTTTGCATTCAACAGCGCAGCATTCAACAGACCAAAGGTCGTTCAACCCATTCAATCCACGCTGCATTGCGCGCAGGCGTTTAGTTCACTGCGAAGGGCAGCCCACACATAGCGGCGATCCCGGCTGGTAACGATATTGTGCGACATTTTGCGATCATGCAGAGCCGAGGCCAGAGCCTGGAGGATCTGGATTTGGGCATTGGGCGATTCCTTGGGCGTGATCACCAGGACCACCAGGCGCACCAGATTTCCATCCGGGCTATCCCACTCCAGGCCGATATTTGTATGGAACACAAAGATAAAGGATCGGTTCAAACCTTCCAGTCTGGCATGAGGAATGGCGATTCCCCTGCCCATCGCGGTGCTCATTTGCTCTTCGCGCAACAGGATTTCGTGATAGATCATTTCTTGATCCAGACCGCTACTGGCCGCCACTTTTTCGCTCATGAAGCGCAGGAGTTCATTCTGACTGGTAGCAGGGGCATTGATAAACACGTCTTCTTCGGAAAACACGATGTTATACAAGGCTTTGCGGATCTTGCGTACAGCCTGGGAGAGCCAGGGGCCAAAGACGATGGTGGAGAGGATGGCCGAGGCAATGATGCTCACCAGAATCCGTTCCGAGATCAGGCCGCTGCTGTAAGCCAGCATACCCACCACGATGTGCATTTGCCCACCGGGAGTGTGGCTGATGGCAATGATCGCCAGGTTGCTTTTATCTTGCTTTGACCATCTGCCCCCGATGTATGCAGCCACAAATCTGGCAAAAATACCGATGGCAGTGATCAACAGCACCAGGAACCAATCGAAATTGGCAATAAAATCCAGATGCAGCCCGATATTGGCAAAGAAGATGGGCACGAAGATCGCGTAAACCAGGCGGTTGACCACAAAGCGGTCTTTCTCGCTGATGTGCTTTGCTTCGCCTAAAATGGTGCCGGCGATAAAGAAGCCAAAGAGTGAATGGATGCCTATTTTCAGGGTGATCGCGCCAAAGATAGCTCCCACCAGCATGATGAAAGTGATCTTGAGCCCGCTGCCCTCACCCACCCGATTGTGCAAAAAGGTAACCGCTTTATCCACAGCCCTGCGCAAAATGGTCAGGCTGATAAAGGTGAAAGCCAGGGTCAGGCCTACTAACTGAGCCACAAAACCCAATTCAAAGGAGCCATGAGCAAAAAGGCCCAAGATGATGGTAAAGATCACCCAGCCGGCGATGTCGTTGATAGTCAAAGCTGAAAGGATCAGAAAGCCGAGATCGGTCTTCAGGATATTCAGATCCCGCATGCCACGGATGGCTACGGGCAGGGCCGAGATTGTCATAATTGCGGAGATAAAGAGCGCAAAAAGCACTCTTTGTGAAGGATCCGCCAGATAGTGTTTGGGCAGAAAATAGATGGGCAAAAAACGAAGCACGATTGGCAGCACCAGATCCACTGCGGAGAGCTTGACCGCGTCTCCACGCTGTTGCCAGATGCGAGAGAAATTCACTTCCAATCCGGTCTCCATCAAGAGAAAGAAATTGCCAAACCAGGCGATGGTCTCCAGCATCGAACGCTGTACCACATTGTCCGGGAACAGATAGCTGTGCACCTCAGGCGCAAACTTCCCCAGAATGGCCGGCCCGAGGAAGATACCCACCAGAAGCTCAGCGGTGACGCTGGATTGCTTGAGCTTATCAAAGATGTAGCCCGCTGCTTTGCACAAACCCAAAAGTAAGGCAAACTGGATCAAAAACAGCATGAGATGGTGCTCGGTAATGGGGCCCATTATCTCTCCTATATCACAAGGTATCAGTTCGTTAGATTCGTCAGGTCAAATTGCGAAGGATAAATCTCTGAGTCAAGTCTTTTCTCTGATCGACTCAGCTTTTTCCCGTTGATCGCCATTTGCAGATATCGCTGACTCTTCTTTCGTGAGAAAGTACTTGACTTAGACAAACAAATAAACAACAAGGCAGAGACGCGAGTAGCGCTACATAATAACGCGAGCGTAGGTGTGATGTCTATTTGCTGCCAACGATCTGATACATAATCAACTGAGTACCCTGACCAAGACCTGAGACTCGTAAATGAGGAATACATGATTGAGATAATCCAAGCCAGAGAAGAGCATATTGCGTTGCTACCCGAGATCGAGCTTGAAGCGGCATCGCAAAGCAGTCTTGATGACCTTCCGGAACACCTTAGATCACAAGCCATGCCACTGCATAAACTTGAAGCAGTTCACCGGCAAGGGCTGCTCCTGGTAGCTATCGAAAATGGTGATACTCCAGTGGGTTTTGCTGCCGCTGAGATAATCGATAGATATCTGCACTTGCTGGAGATTGATGTAGTTCCTCGTGCGCAAGGCCTGGGAATCGGAACTTCGTTGCTGGACAAGGTGATGGAATCAGGCATTATACGCAATCTGCAATGGGTCTCGCTCACCACCTTCAGCCATCTTCCCTGGAATGCGCCCTGGTACGAAAAAAAAGGGATTTCGCAAGATTGAAGCACAGAGTTTGCCGGCTTTCCTCGCTGATATCCTACGTGCGGAAAAGGCAATGGGGCTTGACCCCAATAAGAGAGTGGCGATGCGCAAAGAACTGCACCCTCAAGTTTGACACGACACTATCAGTCATTGCTGTCTAGCTTACTCCGCCTCAAGATCCAAGTATCAGATATTCCTGTCTGCATCCTAGTACTTCAGCTCAGGACTAGCCCCTGTTTACCTTATGATCTCCTCTTGGCATGAGGCCAATATGGGCTAAGGCAGAGCAAAAACAGAGCTGAGCTTATGGGGCTCTTAAGGATTGCCGGAGAGAGAGATGCAGCGCGACATCCGAACGTGTGAGATTTTTTTTCTTGACATAAAAAGGCTCTTCAAATTGCTTGCTTAAACACAGTGAAATTCTGGTCCAGTAACTCAGCGGTAGAGTATCTGACTTTTAATCAGAGAGTCGATGGTTCGATCCCATCCTGGATCACCAAAAGTTTGCGACCCCTTCGTTCTATCGGTTAGGACTCAAGATTTTCATTCTTGCAAGAGGGGTTCGATTCCCCTAGGGGTCGCCAATTTTTCCCGATCACTGAGATATAGATTCGGCGGCAGATCCGCCTTTTATTTTATGCGTCCCGTTCGTCTAGTGGCCTAGGACTCGTGATTCTCAGTCACGCAACAGGGGTTCGATTCCCCTACGGGATGCCATTTTTTTTGCCTGCGAATTTTTTGCTTGAATAAAGAGTTTTATAATTGAGAATTGAGAATTGAGAATTGATAATTCAGCTGCGCGACAACTGAAAACCTGAAAACCCCAATAATACCCTTCACTCAGCATAGCAAATCATGCGCCTGACCAGGGTCATGGCTCCCCACTCGATCTTTAGCAGATAGAGGCCTTGGCTCAGGCTCCGTTCGGAGATTATGTCAGACAATGGTATCTCCATATTGCCCGCAGCTTTGTCGCCAAAGTCCCGTTTGGTGATCAATCTGCCTTTGATGTCAAAGAGCGTGAGCGTCAAGCGGCCGCCCTTTGCGTTTGTGATCTGCACTTTGCCATCGCTTCGCACCGGATTGGGCACCATTAAGCCCTTTTCTTGACGGTTTTGGGGTTTTTCTTGACAGCTTATTGTGTGTTTGGGGCACATAATAAGGAATATTCTGAACCCCGGGACGAACCATGAGAGAAAAAATGACCGGAAAGGAATTGCTGCAATTTCTGGAAGAACACAGCCCGCAAGAGATAAAAGACGCTCTGGAATTCATTCATCCCGCCGATATTTTGGACGCTTTGGAAGACTATGAAGGGGATCAGATATCCTTTCTCTCGCGCTTGCCAAACGACGTTCTGGCCACCATCATCGAAGAAGCCGAGGATGAAGATAAGGGTGAGATCTTTGACCTGTTTAGCCAAGATCAGAAGAAAGAAATCATCAGCGAAATGGCTTCTGATGAATTGGTGGATCTTCTGGAAACAATGGATGAAGATGAGGCCGAAGAGCTGATTCAAAGCTTGGATGAAGAGGAAGCGCAAGAGCTGAAAACGCTTATGAATTACCACCCCGATACTGCGGGTGGGATCATGGCTACAGAATTTATGGCCATCAACAACAGCATGAGAGTCAAAGACACTCTGCAACACTTGCAGCAATACGGGGATGAAGCAGAAACCCTGAGCTATCTCTATATCCTGGATAAAAATGGCATCCTGCAAGGCGTGGTGTCCTTGCGTGACATTGTGATCAACAAGTTCGAAACCCCGCTAAAGGAGCTCATCAACCCCAATGTGATCACGGTATCTCCGGAATTGGATCAGGAAGAAGTGGCCAGAATCTTCCAGAAATATGGCTTTGCCAGTGTCCCTGTGGTGGACGCAAGCTATAAGATGCTGGGGATCATCACGGCAGATGACGTACTGGATATTGTGGTGGAAGAAAACACCGAGGACTTTGAAAAGATGAGCGCTTTGGCGCATAATGAGGGTGAATATCTGGAGACCGGTGTGCTGGGTCTGGCACGGCGTAGAATAGTCTGGCTACTCTTTCTGATGGTTTCGGCCACCTTCACCGGCTTCATCATTCAAGGCTATGAAGCTGCCTTGGCTGAGATGGTGATCTTGGCAGCCTTCATTCCGATGTTGATGGACACAGGCGGCAACGCGGGCGCGCAATCTGCCACTCTGGTCATCCGTGGTATGGCTTTGGGAGAGATCGCCATCAAGGATTTTGCCACAGTGCTCTTCAAAGAACTGCGAGTCAGCCTGGTAGTGGGATTCGCGCTCTCAGCAGTGAACTTCCTGCGCATTCTGCTGTTCAATCGAGACCTGATGCTGGGCGTCACAGTATCCATTGCCATGCTGTTTACGGTTGTGGTGGCAAAAATTGTGGGTTGCTCTTTGCCGATCATTGCCCGTAGGATCAAGCTCGATCCAGCCATCATGGCAGCGCCGATCATCACCACAATCGTGGACGCGCTATCCCTGGTGGTCTATTTCAGGCTGGCCACCATGATCTATATGTGAGGCATTAATCCTTCAAAATGGGAAGCGTGACGAATCACGCTTCCTTCTGGAATTCTTCTTCTGCTACTTCCTGCATGAATTGGTTCATGTAGAGCTGATAGTAACGGCCTTTTTGGTGCATCAGATCGTGGTGGTTTCCCATTTCCAGGATCTCGCCTTTGTGCAAGAGCAGGATGCGATCCACTTGGCGTATGGTGGAAAGCCGATGGGCCACGATGATGCCCGTGCGACCACTTAGAACCACATGCATGGCTTCCTGCACCAATTGCTCGGTCTCGGTATCGATGGAAGCCGTGGCTTCATCCAGGATCAAAAGAGCAGGATCAGCCAGCACCACACGGGCAAAGGCGATCAGCTGTTTCTGTCCGGTGGAAAGCAGGTTTCCCGCTTCGCCCACCTTGTAATCATACTTATCCGGCAAGTTTTGGATAAACTCATCCGCGCGCACGACACGGGCAGCTTCCATCACCTCTTCATCACTGGCATCCAGACGGCCATAACGGATGTTTTCCATCACGCTGCCCTGAAAGAGATGCGGTACTTGCTGCACGTAGCCCAGATTGCTATGAATCCATTTTAGCGGTAGCTTTGTGTAATCAATATCATCGATCTCGATCTGGCCCTTTTGCGGCTCATAGAAACGGCAGATCAGATTTACCAAAGAGGTCTTTCCCGTTCCGGTCTCGCCCACCAGAGCGATGGATTCACCGGGAGCGATCTCCAGATTGAAGCCAGTAAACACAGGATGGCTCTCTTTGTAGGCAAAGCTCATGTCTTTGATGCTGATCTTGCCTGCATCTTGCGGCTCTGCCAATCCTGAGTATAGTCTTCGTTATTGGTGATCTCCGGTTCCAGATTGATCAGGGAAAAGACCCGTTCGGCTGAAGCCTGCGCGTGCTGCATCTCCGCAAAGAGCCTGGCTACATTGGAAAAAGGCTCAAAGAGGTGCATGGTATAGCTGATGAAGGCCACCATCGTGCCATAGCTGATCACCTGACCGATCACGGCTGAACCACCGATCCACACCACGATGCCGGTTCCCACTGAAGACACCATCAGAATCATTGGCATGAACAGCGCGGAGATGATCGCGGACTTGATGGAGCTGCCATACATCTTGTTCGTCAAATCCGTGAAGTCATTCAGATTCGCGTCTTCGCAGACCAGGGTCTTGGTGGTTTTGGCGCCATGAATCCCTTCGCCAAAGCTATGGGTGATCATGGAGTTATACCTGCGTACCTGGCGAAAGAGCCGGAACATCTTTTCCTGAAAGTAGATGCTGATGACAGCAATCACCGGCATCAAGGCCAGCAGGATCAAAGCCAGCTTCCAGGACAGGCTGAAGACCACGCCCAAGACGAAGATGATCATGGCAAAACCCCAGATCAGATCCACGATACCCCAGGCCACCACATCGCCTAAACGGTTGATATCAGAGGTAACCCGGGCCACGATCCAGCCGCTGGAAGTACGGTCAAAATAGCTGAAACTCATGCTTTGCAGCTTGCGAAAAGCACGACTTCTGAGATCGAAATTGAGACCGGTCTCGATGCGCCCGGCAATGTCGATCAGAAGATAGACATTCACAAACTGAAAGAGGATCAGCAGAAAGTACATCAGGCTAAAGGTTTGGATGCCCGAATAGTCCTTCGGAATGATCATATTGTCGATGCCATATTTGGTCATCAAAGGCAGGATCGTATCGATCAGGGCATTGAAGATCATGACCACGATTAAAAGGTAGACCTTGCTCTTATGGCGTTTGAGCTCGCGCAGCATTTTCAGCCACAAGCTCCAATCGAACTTAGTAGTATATTCTTTCTCTGTATGTTCTTGCATAGTATAGTCCTTAGCTTGCTTCCAGCTCCAGCTGATGCTGGATGTTCCAAATGCGCTGATACGCTCCCTTCTGTGCGATCAACTCATTGTGTGTGCCCATTTGGGCTATTTTTCCGTGTTCAAGCACCACGATGCGGTCTGCCAAGGCCACACCGGTCAAACGGTGGGTAATGATGATCGTGGTGGCTCTGCCCTTGCGGGAGAGCAAGTTACGCTGGATGATCTGCTCGGTTTCGCTATCCACCGCAGAGAGCGCGTCGTCAAAGATCAATATGGCCGGATCCAGCACCAGGGCACGCGCCATGGCACAACGCTGTCTTTGACCACCGGAGAGGGTGATGCCCCGTTCTCCGATCACGGTCTCATAGCCATCTTCAAACTCGGAGATGCTGTCGTGCAAAGCCGCTTCCCGAGAGGCTTTCTCCACCTTGGCGGGATCGATGTCTTTGAGAGCCATCCCGATATTGGCTGTAATAGAACGGGAATATAGGAAGGGCTCTTGCAACACGATGCCGATCTGCCGGCGTAAATCCTTGCGATTATAGGCAGTAATATCCACGCCATCGATCAGGATTCTACCCTTGTAATCATCAAAGAGCCGTGGGATCAGATTGGTCAGGGTGGATTTACCGGATCCTGTTGCTCCCAAAATGGCTACCGTTTCACCGGGAGCAATCCTGAGATTGATATCCTTCAATATCGGATGGGCTTCGTCATAGGCAAAGCTCAGCTTTTGGAATTCTATTTCTCCCTTCAGGCGGAAGCCTTCCGGTAAATGGAATCCTGCTTCGAGCTCTTCCACTTCTGTGTCCATCACTTCTTTGAGCCGACCGACTGAGACCAGAGCGCGTCCCATGTCAGTGAGGATTCTACCCATCTCGCGGATCGGCCAAAGGAGCATGCCCACGTAGGTGCTGAAGGCCAGAAGCGTGCCCAGGCTGATCTCGCCTTTGATCGTCCAGCCGATGCCAAAGATGAAGACCGCGGCAATCTGGATCAGACACAAGGCATCCGAAGAAGACCAGTAATAGGCCAAAACGGTGATCAGTTTGCGGCATTTTTCCCGATAATCATTGGCGGCAGCTTCAAAGCGGGATATCTCATAATCCTCTCTGGCAAAAGCTCTTACCACGCGGATTCCGCTCACGGATTCTTCCAGCACTGTGGTGAGATAGCCTTCTGCTTCATCGGCAGCCTGAAAGCGGCTCCGCACTTGACGGAAAAACACGTAGGCATAGATGAAGATAAAGGGTACCACCACCATCGATACCAGGGTCATACGGGCATCCATCGAAAGCATGATGGGCACCAAAAGCAGTACCATAAACACTCCGCGTCCCAACTGCACAAATTGCAAGGCTATAAATCTGCGGATAGTCTCCACGTCTGAAGTACAGCGTTGGATGATGTCTCCGGTCTGCACCTTGCTGTGCCAGCTGTAGGGCAGCTTCTGGATATGGTCATACAGGGAGTTTTTTTAGTCTGCGGGCAAACTCTTCGGATACTTCCGCGCTCAGCTTGCCCCTCAGAAAGGTAAAGCCGTGGGCAATGACGCTGATCAACACGATGGCCAATCCCGCCAGCCAGATATTGGCACGGATATAAGGTAGAAGACTGCCTGTTTCCGGCAAGTTTCCCAATCCCAAAGGCAGCTCTGCCGGAGCTTGCCCAATCACGGTATCTACTGTGAAACGGATGATTAGCGGCGTCATAAAGCTAAAGGCCGCGGCAAAGATCACGCAGAGGATGGTCAGCGAATACTTCAGCTTCAACCTCTTCATATAAGTAAGAACGAATCGGATAGCAGTCAACATGGTTTTCTCCAATTTCTGCTTCAAAGGTTAGAACGGGTCTGTTTGTTTGCTATTGATGGTTGATTCGTAAGTTAGCCTGGGCGTGGGGGTTAGACACCGGACGCGCAAAGCTATACATCGGACATTATTGATGCCGCGTGGGTTATGGGTGGATTTTATCGGAGATGGGGTGGAATGCCTATGTCAATGATTAAACACACCAAGTTCCGGGGGCATCTTGTTCACACTATTCACTTCGGTGGCGAGGGCAGTAATATGCTGTCTCATTGTTATTTACCTCCAGTTCTTGGATAATTTGGCACAATCATATCCAGAGACGATATTTGTCAAGGCTTATGTGCAAACAAAAGTTTGACGGGGGCAATCCCCATAGCTTGTCACCAATGATATGTCAATGATCCGTCAATGCCGCGTTGGATAATCATTGCCAAGGAGTCATGGCAGCGTGCGCGTGTGATGTTTCTTGCGGAAAAACCCCGTCCCGGCTTCGCTTTCATCACGGCTTTTCTCTTGCCGGATCTGGATATTTGTGTATAATATCAGTCAAAGTGCTGTTTGATAAACAGCCAAAATGGATAACAAAAACTAAGGAAGAATTGCACAAAGTGGATGGAAAGCATGAGCTCAATTGACCTTAAATCGTATCTGTATCTGGTCGAGTCAAATCCCGGGGAATTAGTGGGGCGCTTTGATGAGATATATTCACAGCTTGATGATGCGGCAGCGCAAAACACTTTGCTGCTATACAAAAGCATGGCGCTGGTCAGCCTGAAAGAAATTGCGGCTGCGACAGATCTGGCGGAATCCCTGATCACGGCACAAACCTTTCTGGCCGAGCTGTATGAGTTTCACCATAAGTACGATAAGTCCATCCTTACCTTTAAGGCTACTCTGAGCTCCTATCAGGACTATATTTGCGACATGCATTCCAGCAAAATCGAGGAATACAACAAAAAAGATCGCCGAGTTCGTAAAACACTATGGGAGCCCGATAGCAGCGCACAAACCGAGAAGCCGGACAGCTATCGGGATCGGAAAATGCTGATTGGCAGCAGTCAGGCCATAGCAAAGATCCGAGAGCAAATCAAACAGGCTGCCGCCCATCCTAATACCAGCGTGATCATCACGGGAGAAACCGGAACCGGCAAAGAGATCGTGGCTTACATGATTCACGAGCAAAGCTCGCGCGCAAGATTCCCCATCGTGGCCATCAATACTGCGGCCATCACATATTCTTTGGCAGATAGTGAATTCTTTGGCTATGTAAAAGGTGCCTTCACCGGTGCTTACGCAAATTCGAAAGGCATCTTTCAGCGCGCGCAACATGGCACGGTGTTCCTCGATGAAATCGCCGAGATGCCCATGGAATTGCAGGCAAAACTGCTGCGAGCCCTGGAAACAAGAAAAATCACACCTGTAGGCGGGAATACTGAGCTATCCTTCGATTGCCGCATCATCAGCTCCACAAACCGTGATTTATCCGCGATGGTGTCCCAAAACCTTTTCAGGCTGGACCTTATGCATCGGCTGAACTCATTTTCCATCAATATCCCTCCGCTTCGGGAAAGAAAAGAGGACATCGCGATTCTCATCGATCACTATGTATCCATCTTTGCCCTGGACATGAATCTGGAGAAGCCAAAAATCAACCCTGCCTTCTATGATGGCATGACGCGCTATAGCTTTCCGGGGAATGTGCGAGAACTGATCAATATCGTGGAACGCCTGATGATCATGTTTTCCGGAGAAGAATGGGGCAGCCACCAGCTGGAAACCCTGGGGCTAAGCGACATAGCTGCACCTGCTGCGATTAAAGGGCTAAAAGCAAAGGTCGTCAGCGAAGAGCGCAAGGAAATCATCGAAGCCCTGCAAAAAGCCGGCGGCAAACAGAAGATCGCAGCCAAAATACTGGGCATATCGGAAAGCACTCTCACACGCCGTATCGACAAGCTGGGATTGCATTCTTACACCCTGCGGGGAAGGCAAAAATAGCGACCTAAGTTTCAGAACTGAAATTTCACCATCAGCCCTTATGACTGATTCTGCAATTTGAGAGTGAAACTCTCATCATACACCTCAACAATCCCTTGTCATACAATACCTTACAACTAAGCACGACACAGCGCGATTGGCGCAGATCTTGCGCTAAACAGAGCATAAACCCGGTGTTTGTGTTTGCCCGGGAGTCACCCTAAAAACAAAGGAGATTGTATGAAAAGCTGGTTTTTCTAAGCCTGATGTTGTTCATTACGAGCCTGATGCTTGGCCAGACCGTCAGGAATGCCGCAAAACCACACGGAGTTGGTAAATGCCATTTCCGCTTCCACAACGGGAGATATTGTGAATATCACAAATAACATCGTTGTGAGCGGGCAGATAACAATCAACAAAACTATTACGATTGAAGGCAACGGCTTTACGCTGACTGTGCCGCGTCCGGGATTGGATGAGATGGGGCGCTTCAATTCCAACCCCTCAAACTTCCGGGTTTTATATCAAACAGGCGGAACCCTCACCATCAACGACCTCACTCTGAAAGGCGGATCAATCACCGCTTCCGGAGCTTGTATCAGCATCGATAGCAGCGCCACCCTGAAGCTTAACCGTTCAATAGTCTCGAATTCGCTTTCGACAGCGCTTCCGGTTTCAGGCGGTGGTGGTGGCATCAGCGTCAGGGGTCTTTTGTTTCTAAATGAGAGTTATGTGAGAAGAAATGCTGCCGTTTATGGTGGCGGATTGTTGGTAATCGGGGGTGCAAAAGCTTATGTGGAAAAGAGTTCCTTGATTGAAAACCGATCAACCGGAACCAGCGGTGGAGGCGGAGCAGTCGAAGTCAATGGCGATACCTCCTTCATCTATTTCAATAATTCCACCCTGTCCAACAATCAGAGCACAGAAATCGGCGGAGCGATAAACTGCGCTCGCGGCACGGTTTACTTTGTCAATAGCAGCGCAACCGGCAATGTGGCTTTTGGCAGCTATAGCGGCGGAGCAATCGGCAACAACTCCGGTAATGTATATATCGTCAACTCCTTACTGGCGCATAACTACAGGCGCAACAGTGGAGATACATCAAATCCCAGCTCTTATATCCTGGATGACATCGTGGCATATAGCAGCGGGCAGTCCGGAGTCAGAATGTATTATTCCATCCATCACGCCCCAATGCCTGCAGGCATGGGGGCAAACCTGAATAACCTGCAATATACAGGTAGCATGGATGGATCAAACAACACCATTTTTTCCGGTGGCTTGCTGGCAAAAATCACCAATAACGACGGCGTGGAAATCGGCGCTCAGATTTTCAGGCCATTTCTATGGGAGCAAGAAGCAGGCGTAGCCCCCACTTTGAAGATCGGCTCCTTCGTTTCAGATGCCATGAATCGTGGCACTCTTACCAGATTTGCCAGTAACAACAATGTCAGTCCGGTGGTGGCATATTATCACAATAGCTCGTGGATTGATCTCTTGGGAACATCCCAGATCGGGCAGGAAGTGCTTGTGGATCAAGTAAATAGTTCCAGAGCCAATCCTCCGGCCCGGGGCGCGATCGAAGCTGAAACTACACAGACTTTATACATCGTGAAAGTCAATGGTGCCAGCGACGGCTCAGTGAGCGGAGGATCCATTTATGGTGATGTTTACCCATCCGGAACCTCTGTTACCCTCACGGCCTTACCCCATAGCGGCTATAGCTTTCTGAGATGGGACTATGTGGCCGGAGGCTCCGGCACAGCTTCCACGCAAAGCACTTACACCTTTACTGTAGAGGGAAATGTGACTTTGCTGCCAGTCTTTACCACCTCCTCCGGCGGGCAATACACCATCACCTACGTGGGAAATGAGCATAGCGGAGGAAATCCACCTGAAACGCAGACCCTCACAGGGCCCGGCACAATCTCAGACCGGGGAACGCTTACAAAAGCCGGATACAGCTTTGCGGGCTGGAACACAAATAGTAATGGTTCAGGAACCGCGTATCAACCGGGAAACACATATTCCGCGGGTGTAAACCTGATCCTATACGCGCAGTGGCAAAGAAGCGCGGCCGATTTCCCGCAGGATGTCCAAACCGGTGTCGACGGCGGTCACCTTATTGAGCCAAGCGTTGCATCTTTTCAGAGCCGCGTCTCAGGATATCTCAGGCTACCCAAATGTCAATAATTCCGGCTTTGAGCACGTGTATCACATCGTGCTCAGCGGTAGTGGCAGCAATGTCAGCATCAGAGTGCACACTCTGGCTCCCTGGGGCGCGATTTACTTTGGCGGGGCCTGGAGATCTGCCGCGAACTCAGGAAATCAGGTGCTCTTCACAGGCGTGGATTTTGATTCTAAAGGCGATGTACCGCTGATCCTCGGCAATCTGGATCCGACCCTGCCTGTGGAACTCAGCTCTTTCACCGCCACCATGCAGGCTGGAGCCTATGTCAGCCTTGCCTGGATCGTGCAATCCGAGACCAATCACGCCGGCTATAATGTTCTGCGCGCTGAAACTAATGATCTCAGCAGTGCCTACATCATCAATTTCTCCCTTATCACTCAGGGCAGCAGCCAGGGAACTCAGATCACATATAGCTTAACCGACAATGAGATATATCCAAACAGCACCTACTACTATTGGCTGCAAAGCATCAGCCTGCTGGGAGAAGCTACCCTGTATGGCCCGCTGATGGTGCTCACCGGGCAAATCGGCGGGGAAGCTCCGCCAAGTATACTGCCCGAAACTACCATGATCGGTCGTGTCTATCCCAATCCCTTCAATCCCAGCACCACCATCAGCTACGATCTGGCTCAGCCCGGCGAAGCAAAGATTTCGATCTATACCGCCAGAGGCCAATTGGTGTATAGCTACACGCAAAACCACGCTAATGCCGGGGTATATAAACACGTCTGGAATGGCAATGCCTCTGATGGCACCAGCCTCAGCAGCGGAGTATATTTCATAAGATTGCTAGTAGGATCCACAATCCACACAAAACGCATCAGCCTGGTTAAGTAAGAAAAAATCTCCAAGCTGCAAGCACAAAACCCGGAACTCATCACTCCGGGTTTTTTCTTTATCGCATAGTGTCTCTAACTTTGCCGACAGCGCGCATTGGAGAAAAACCTTGACCTCTGCCCGAGGCCTGTAATAGTGACATCAAACACTTATATGTACATACGAGGTCTTAGCTTATGAATCATTTTCGCCATCTCACGATTCTGCTGCTTGGCATTTTGCTCTTTCCGCCGGCAGCCCTTTGCGCAGTTTCAACGCAGCAATCCCGCCTCGTGGATTATGCCCGCTCCAAGCTGGACACGCCATATCGCTTTAATGGCCGCTTGACCACCATCCATCCCGATCTGGATTGCATGGGCATCTGTTTTCGGGCTTATGCTTCTGTTTACTCCGAAAAATGGACCGCATACTCCGTGATCCCTTCCAAACTGATCAAGGCAGGGCAATCGGGCTCTGCCATTGATGGCAAAGCGCATGTATATTCGGAAGACTTGGTAGATATCCTCCAGCCCGGTGACATCATCTATTTCCTGGTGGATTATCCGGCGATCAAAGATGCAGCGGTGGCCACAGAGGGCGACAAATCCTTTTGGGTATATCAGATGGGCTCTATACGGAGGATGGGAAACTCATCCATGCTTCGCCCTGGGCCGGAAAAACGGTGGAGGAAGAGCTGGGGATCTTCAAAGATCAGTTCCGCTTTCTGATCACTCGACGCGCAAAGCCATGAGTCCCGGGATCTGTAAGGGCGCTCGCCGTAGCGCCCTTGCCGTAACGTAGCTTTCCGATGCTACAGGGTTAGGCGGTACAGCGACCGCCTGTACAATCATCGCGCAACCACATCTTATCTATGCTAATTACACCCCATCAGGATATGACCGGAGCTCAGGTATGCCGTTCATATCTGAGCTCGTGTGGAATCAATCTGTTATTTACTTTTTCCTTGATTAGCCACAGCCGCAGCAGCAGCCTCAACCTCTTTGGCATCAGCCAGATAGTAGCGTTTTGCACCTTGAGTTCGGCATCAAATTCATACACCAAAGGGATGCCGGTGGGGATGTTCAGGCTCACGATCTCTTCATCGGAGATGTGATCCAGATTCTTCACGATGGCGCGCAAGCTGTTGCCATGAGCCGAGACCAGCAGTTTACGTTCCGGCCACCAGACGGGGGATGATCACCTCGTTCCAGAAGGGCATAGTGCGTGCCACGGTGTCTTTCAGGGATTCACAGAGCGGAATCTGAGCTTCTTCCAGGTTGCTGTAGCGGGGATCGTGGCCCGGATAGCGTTCGTCATCCTTCGTCAGCGCCGGTGGCGGAATATCATAGCTGCGGCGCCAGATCAGCACTTGCTCTTCGCCATATTTCTCGGCAGTTTCGGCCTTGTTCAAGCCCTGCAAAGCGCCATAGTGGCGTTCATTGAGCCGCCAATCATGATGAATAGGTGTGTACATCAGATCCATCTCATCCAGCGCGATCCACAGAGTGCGAATGGCACGTTTGAGGGTAGAGGTGAAGGCTTCATCAAAGGTAAAACCCTCAGCTTTCAATCTTTTGCCGGCTTCTGCTGCTTCGATCAGACCCTTCTCGGAAAGATCAACGTCCGTCCAGCCTGTAAAGAGATTGGCTTTGTTCCACTCGCTTTCGCCGTGGCGAATCAGAACTATCTTATACATGTCTAACTCCTTGTTTATACGTAACTTCTGTATTTCGCCCTCATTTGGAGGCCTTAATCAAGTCTTAATCAAGCGTTAATCAAGCGTTAATAGTTAACGCTTGATTAAGGCTATATGACCGCTTGATCAAGACCCTGAAGGCAGGGACTAATCTGTGCAGCCGTGCTCCGGCTTGGTCTTATAGGTCAGAACTCCCTGTTTAACCTCGATGTAGCGGGCCAGGATGTATAAAAAATCCGATAGCCGACTTGACATACTTCATCAAAGTCTCAGGAACATCAGCCACCTGGGATAGGGCAATCACCCTGCGTTCAGCCCGCCGGGCCACAGTACGACAGATGTCCAGTCGCGCGCTGGCCAGACAGCTTCCGGGGATCACGAAGCCCTTCAGGTTCACATAATCTTCAAAGTGCCGGATGGTGGCGGTGATCTCTTCCACTTCGCTCTCGCAGACTGGCATCGGATACTCCTTTGAAGGCGTGGCCAGCTGTCCCATCACCCGATAGAGGCGGTTTTGGGTATCGATCAGGAGTGTCCGGACTTCTTCGTCATCCACGTGGTGTTTGGCTTCGCCGATGAAGGCATCCAGCTCGTCCAAGGTGCCATAGGCATCCACGCGCAGATCGCTTTTAAGCACGCGTTCTCCGCTATATAGCGAGGTTTGCCCCTTATCTCCGCCTTTCGTGGTGATGCTCACGGGGTTGTTACCTCATGGCGATGACGGAGATTTCCACCAGGCCGTCTTTGGGCAGACGGGCTACCTGGATGGCTTCGCGAGCGGGATAGGGTGCGCTAAAATTGCGGGCGTAAATCTCGTTGAGCGCGGCAAAATCGTTCATGTCCTTCAGGAAAACCGATACTTTGACCACGTGGGACATGCCCATACCGGAAGCATCAAGGATGGCTTTGATGTGGTGAAACACCAGATTTGCCTGGGCTTCAAAGCCTTCGGCCATGTTTCCGGTGCTGGGATCGATGCCTAATTGGCCACTGATGAAGAGGGTGTCGTTTTTGAGGGCGGCCTGGGAATAGGGTCCGATGGCCGCGGGTGCGTCGTGGGTCATGATGGATTTCATATTTATCTCCTTTTATTCTCTATTGAGTGATTTTCGAGCCAGCAGGATGGCGTCCATAATGCTATTCAGGGCTACATAATCCTGGTGTTCTTTGCCCATATTGCGCAGCAGGATTTTGCCTTCGCGCACGTTTTCATCGCGGATCACGATCATCAGTTCGCATTCGCTCTTTTTGGCCAGAGCAGTGTCGTCTTCCATTGTGTGTTTATCCGCGCTGAGCACCGTCTTAATATTGTTTGCGTGCAGCTCCTGCGCGATTTGCAGCATCATCATCTCCAGGTCTTCGCTCTGGGAAGAGATGTACACGCTGAAAGACTTGTCCTGTGAGGTAAAGAGTCCGCGCCGATCCATGATCTCAAAGATGCTGTCGATATTCAGATAAAAAGCCCACGGCGGGGATGTTTTTGCCGGTAATCATCTGCGAAAGATAGTCATAGCGGCCACCACCGCCCACCACCTGCACACCACCATTGCTGGAAAGCACCAGATCAAACACGGTCTCGTTGTAGTAGGCGAAGTTCTTGAAGAGGCTGGGCTTCACGGTGTATTGATGCGCGAGATTGGCCTGAACCTTCTTTACTTTGCTGAAGTTCTGCTTGCAGCGGGGGCAGAGATAATCCATGATCTTTGGCCCTTTATCGATGATAGCAGTGCACTTGCTGTCCGTGCAATGAGTATCCGCGAAGGGATTGGTATATAGGGTGTTAAAGCAGTGTTCACAGAGGACGTTTTCGTGTTTTTGCAGATATGTCTTCATATCCGAGACGTAGGCGGGACGACAGGAGCTGCAACCAAAGCTGTTCAATTCCAGCCGGGCATCGCGCAAGCCTAAGCCCTGCAAGATCTTCATGGCCAGACTGATCACTTCATTTTCACTCATCACGCTGTCGCTGCCCAAAAGCTCCACGCCTAATTGGTGAAACTCACTGGGCGCCTCGTGCTCTTCCTTGCGAAACATCGGGCCCAGATAGTAAAATCTGTGCACATCCCGATCCTTGATGATGCTGGCAGTATGGTGCAAAACGCTGATGGTGCCTTCCGGGCGCAGAGTGAGCAGGCTAAGATCACCATTGGGCTGAGAAAGATTTACGATAGCCTGAGTGGCCGTGAGCGCTTCATCCTCCTGCATCAGAGCGGTAATCCCCTGATGAATCACGTGGTAATCCTGCAAGACGGAAAGCCGGATCTCCTGATAATCGTGCAAGGAAAGAATGTGGGCGATCTTATGTTCCAGAATTTTCCATTTCCAAACCTTGTCCGGCATGAACTGATGGATTCCGATGCTGGTATTCACGATACTGCTCCCTGTTTGGCATTTTGCTTGTCTAATACAATGATAAGCGGAAATCTGTCAAGTGCCATCTTTTCCTGAGGCTTGATGGTGGAAGCGTCATCCTGAAGCTTGATGGTGGAAGCGTCATCCTGACGCTTGATAGTAAAGAGTTTTTTTTAACGCTTGCAAGCGGCAAGATGCCGCATCGACAATCATGCTTCAGGATGAAGCATCTACAATCGCATTCACGCTGTATATGTGCCGTAGGCACGGCATTTCAGATAGCATACTCAGACTGGTTCTTGGCACACGATCATGCTATCTAAACCCCAATGAAAGGGCTTTCACCACAGTGAATGAAAACCGGGTGAGATAGGGGTAGGGGAGTTATCCATTGCTGGCCCCCCTCCCTCCGAACCGTACGTGCGATTCTCCCGCATACGGCTCTCCAGAAAACAGGTTTTCTCATTTAAGAGACTGGCATAATTCCGCATGGGCTCTGGCTAATGAAAAGAACCCATGCCTATCAAAGGTGATGTTAGGGTATTTGTTGTTGTCACTGTGGTTGGTTGCTATGCCTCTGAGTCCTTCTCTCTTCTTCAGAATACTACGCAGTCTGCGTCTTATCCAACCGTCTTCCCTTGGGAACGAGTTTCGATGTGCATGCTTGAAGTATTCAAACCATCCTCTTTGGATTGGCTTGATCCTTTCAATGATTTCATTGAGGCTGTAAGCATTGCAGCGCTTCGTCCGCTTCCTGATCTTATCCCTGAATTTCTGGATGCTCTTATCTGAAGGAAACTTCATTCCTTGCTTGAACTTGTATCCTAAAAACTCAAAGATGCCCTCATCTGCGTTTACGATTTTGGTCTTGGTCGGATGTAGGGTAAGACCTACTTCTTCCGTCCAAAGACGTATCGTTTCCAAAGCATTCAATGCTTCTTCTTCAGTTTTGCACATCACAACAAAATCATCTGCGTAGCGGATCATCTCATACTTACCAAACATCAGCCAATCCAGAGGATCGAGATAGATGTTGGCTAGTAAAGGACTTATTACCGCTCCTTGAGGAGTGCCTGCCTCCGGTGTCCAGCTTGCTGCTGTATCGATCACCTTTTGGTTGAGATACTGGTTTAGCAAAGCTAGAATACGGCTGTCGGCTATCCTTTCCGATACGAGTTGCATTAGCCTGTCTTGAGGGATGCTGTCGAAATAACCCTTTAGATCTGCGTCTACCACATATTTGTGTCCTTGCTTCAGTAGTCCATCGACTCTTCTTAAAGCATCTTTACATGATCTGCGGGGACGAAAACCATAGCTATTCTCGCAAAACTCTCTCTCAAAGATCGGCTCAATGACATTTCGTAACGCTGTTTGCACAACTCTGTCCGTGACGGTTGGTATCCCAAGAGGACGCTTCTCCTTACTGCCAGCTTTGTCTATCCAAACACGTTTTACACCTGCAGGACGATACTTGCCTTGCTTAAGCAGTTCGGATGTTCGATTCAGACGTTGTTCGACATGCCTGCGATAGTGCTTGATACTGACATTGTCAATACCGGCACTGCCACGATTGGCTGCCACCTTCTTCCAGGCTGATTGCAGGTTGGGTAATGAGTACACCTTGTCAATCAGACTGAACCATTTTCCACCTTTAACTCCTCTTTCGAGGGCTGCCAGCATTTTGTCAGTCCATACCGTTGGTTCGATCCAGTTCCAGTGAACTGGTATCTCTCGCTCTTGTCTAGCCGTTCCCGGCACTGTCGATCGTTGTTCTTCCAATGATACTCCTTTCAAAATCTGTTTTCCTGTGCCCCTTGACTACTCTCGGGTTATGTTGTCCCGAGGATCATCGCTACTATGAGCACTCTGACTCCTGTCGGTCTTTCTTGCCAACCGACAGGTCTCCCTGCTTTACATTGCTTACCTTAGTGACCATTCCGCCTCCAACCACATGGTAGCCCCTGATCTGGCTTACTACATTACGTCTTTCAACCGATCAGATCTTCCCGGAGGGAGACAGCCGTTCCACCAGCTGTGCCTGTTCCGGGTCTTAGTCTTCGCCATTCAACCGCAGGCTCGACGACTGTTCCTCTGCCGAATCGAGTTCGTTATCCTACGGACTGGTCATTCGCCTTCCGTTGCTCTCCACCCCACCTCACGGTGACGCAGTTACTTCAGGCTACGGAGCTTGACGATACTCCGGATCGGACTTTCACCAATCTGATATGCAATGCTTACAGGCGCACGATTGCAGACGTCTCGTCTGCACAAGCGACGGAGTCGCTTACTTTTTTGCGGAACTCCGTTCCGTTTCGACACGGGGACGTGTCGAATCCTATGGCTTTCATGTAAACTCTGAGGGAGGCAAATTCTTCAACAGCGAAAGCATTCAACAGCGCAGCATTCAACTAGAACGGACGACACCATTCCGGCATCGTCCGTGTGAATCTTCCAAGCCCTTAATAAACTAGATGTTTTTCCCGGCCATGATATCAGCTTCGGTGCATTTGCAGATCTCGGCAAATTGCTTTCTGGGTCTCCAGGTGCCATCGGTCTTTTGGTTGGTGATCATCTTCACGCGTTTGATCTCGGTATTGCAGACCGGGCAAATCACTTTTCCTTCGCTGGTGGCTTCGTGAGCCAGTTTTGCGGCAAAGCTTTTAACTTTTCCCATTTTTGATTCCTCTTATGCTCTTTCGATGTAGTCGCAGGTGCGAGTATCGATTTTGATTTTTTCTCCGGCTTCCACGAAGAAGGGTACCATGATTCTCAGTCCCGTTTCGGTGAATGCCACTTTACCGCTACCGGAAGCGGTGTTTCCTTTGACGTTGGGTTCGCATTCGGCGATGGTTTGGATCACTGTGGTGGGCAGGTCAATGCCGATGATCTCTCCGCTGGGAGTGGTGGCCACGGTGATCTCCATGTTTTCCTGCATCAGCTTTTCTTTGTCTCCGATGGTAGCTTTATCCACATGCATCTGTTCGTAAGTGTCGCTATCCATCAGCACAAAGAAATCGCCTTCGCGATACAGATATTCTTTTTTGGTGCGGTCAATGCGCACTTCATTGAAACTATCACTTTCACGGAAGGTGTTTTCCACCACCTTGGCAGTGCGCAGATTCTTCAGTTTACTGCGCATAAAGGCCGGACCCTTACCGGGTTTCACGTGCAGAAATTCCACCACTTCCCAGAGGTCGTCCTTGAAATCTATCACCATTCCGTTGCGTATATCAGACATTGAGGCCATAATTAAGTCCTTTGTTTTTTATGAGTTATTACCACGATTTTAGACAAGCCGTTTTTGGCAAGGTTTTTTTGGGAACCACCGGATATCGCAGAATTTACACCCGGAGAACAAGGGGTATACCCACTAACGTAGCATTCCGATGCTACGAAAAGACCCGTGCCGTAGCATTCCGATGCTACGATAAGCCCGGAGGGCGACATAACATAGCGAGGGTGTGGAGCGAAGCGGAACCCCTCGTAATGCGGCACACCCACCGATTAAGCCCTTTATGGGCGACACCATTACCCCCCGCAACCGCATTTCCATTATTTCATCAGCAGCATCTTGTGAACCACGCGATTCTTAGGCGTGACCACCTTCGCAAAATACACTCCTGATGCCACAAGGTTCCCATTATCATCAGTCCCAGTCCAGATCACTGAATGCTGCCCTCGATCAAAACTATCCCTCAGCAGAGTCTTCACCTTTTGCCCTTTGAGATTGTACACTTCAAGGGTTACGGTGCTTTGTTCTGGCAGATCAAAAGCTGATCGTGGTCTCGGGGATTGAAGGGATTGGGGGTAGTTTGATAGTGATACCACTGGTGTTGATAGCGGCATTTCCTGCGCACCCAAAGTCATCGTCGGATCAAGCACATGCATTCCCGCATAGTCATTAGCGGTAAACAGCAGGCCGTTTCTCAGTTTCATGTCCGCTGTGCCAAAATTTGTCTTGATGCTGTTGACCAGGATGGGTTGGGACGGATTGGTCAGATCATAGACGTGGATTTGATTCCAATTCAGATCTGACACATATAAGCGAGATTGCTCAATAAAGCAGTACACCAGATCACTCGTCGGGTAGGGCAGCAAGCTGCTTTGCAGGCTGAGGTTGGTGGAATTCTGGATTTGATACACCTGCAATCCTGCTCCGCTGGATACGATATAGGCATAGTTTCCCAGGATGGCTATCGAATTCGGATCAGCAGGCATATTGCAGGATCCGGCATATTGCGGCGAGGCCGGATTGGCGATATTGAGAATGATTACTTTGGGAAAAGCTGCTGAACGGTCTATGATGTAGGCAAAAGAGTTTCTGATCGCCAGCGCGTGGGCCGAAACAAGATCCGTATAACCCCCTATTAAAGTGGGATTGCGGGATTGTAAACATTCAGAATGCGGAACCCTTCATATTGATCCAGAAGATACGCGGTGCTTCCGCTCACTGTCGCGATAATTGGCGAATCCAGTCCCATGTATGAGCCCAGAGCCTGGGGATTGCAGGATCAGACACATCGAGAATGTCATAGCTGCCAAATTGATTGACGATGTACGCTTTGTTGTTCAAGACCTGAACCTGATAGGCACCCATCAAGGGATATTCTGCCTGCAAGACGGGCATTGTATGATCCGTTATATCTAGTATCCTCAGTCCCATCCACGCGTCCACCAGACACAGGCTATTTGCCCAATAAGCCAGAGACGATATCTGAGTTCCGGGCTCTTGCCAGGATGATATCACGCAAGGTGATGGCAGAGGGTCACTTACGTTCACAATGTGCAAGCCGCCATTGCCGGCCACAAAGGCATGATTTTCCCGATAGGCCACCCGAAAGGCAAAGGCCGGAGTATCACAAGTTCCGATCACGCTTGGATTTGCGGGATCAGATATATCCACCAGCAGCACACCGTTGAGTTCATTAGCCAAACATGCCGTTGTGCCCTGAATGCTGATATCCTGAACCGCGCGCCCCGGATTGAAGACGCCCAAATGCGAAGGTTGACTTGGGTTTGTGATGTCCAAGATTATCATCCCCTGATATCTCCCCGCGATGTAGGCTATGTTGCCATCCACTGTGATCCCCGTTGCCAGATTTGAAGTATTAAGCGTGTAGCAGACCATGGGATTTTCCGGATTTGAGACATCAATAATCTGGATGCCGGAGTTACCCGCTCCATCGCTCCCCACCGCTGATAAAATATCAAACCGTCAGCGACCGTGACAGCGCTGGGAACCTTGTACTGTGCAGGAACCCAGGATTTGCGGATCACTAAGATCCGAGATATCGATGGCTTGCATCACCAGATCATTGAGAAACACATAGAGGATGTGCCCGTCCACGGTAAACTTCGATATCTGACCGGCAATCGCCAATTCTGCCACCAATTCAGGCTCCATTGGCTCCGAAACATCGATGACATTGATGGACTGATAACCGCTGATGTATGCCAAAGTATCGCGGACAACCGCTTTCCCCTGGTAGTGCGGACTCGCCACATTCAAAAGTTGAGGATTGCCGGGATCTGAGATATCCGCTATCTTGAGCTCCCAAGTGCAAGCCAGGAAAGCATAATCACCCACCAAAGTTATCGCTTGCGGGTTAATATTCTTTAACACGCCTTCGATGTGATACACACCATAAGTCGAGATCATAATCGACATTAACAAAAAGAGTAAAGCGAGTCTTTTCACGATTCCTCCACCATGTTTCTACTTTGAGCCAGCATTATCCGCGCTCAAAAGTAGTCAAGAATTATTTGGCAACATTTGAAATATATGGGACACACTACCTTCCACTAAAGAGCGCCCGGGTTTGCAAGCCACGGATAGGCACCTTTGGAGTTAATGCCGCTTGATATGTTCAAACATGCTGATGATATCTGAACTTACAGCTTTGTCCAGAGAAGCCCTCGATCTTCGGGCGGCATTGACTTCAGCGGGAATTGTAGATGCTTCATCCTGAAGCATGAATGGTAGATGCTTCATCCTGAAGCATACAAGCGTCAAGATGACGCTTCTACTATCAAACGTCAAGATGACGTTTCCACATTAGCGAATCCGCTGCTTGGACTCCTTCGCTTCGCTACGAATCCAAGGGTGGAAGGCAGCAGCACAGGCTGTCCCGGATAGTCCGCTTCATCATTTGTCCCAGATTATCCCATGTTCTCCTCATCGTATGAGGCCATGTTGAGGTAAACCAGAGCTAAGCCTGAGGTCAATAAGGCAGAGACGAATAATCCTTGACTAATTGATTCACCGAAAATCACTTGCTTCAAATAAGGAATTGGATCTATCATGGATAAGCTCAAAAACACAGCACATAAAGCCGAAGCTGACTTTGCCGGTGAGCAGATAAAGCGCCCGACCGGGACTTGTGAGCATACAGTGGTAACGGCTTGTGACCACAATTTTATCTGGGGCGCGATGCTATTGGGCTTGTCCCTCAGGTATCATGGGATGGCTTGTGCGTATCACGTGTTGGCTTACGATTTGCCGGAGGATGATGTGCGCTTTTTGGAAGGCATCAGCGGCACCAGGGTCTTTCCCACTCACAAAACCGATACTCGGAGCGTTTGCACCCAGAAGCCCCTGGCGATTGCTACGGCAGATACGGACATCATTGTATGGATGGACGCGGATTGCATGGTGAGCGGGAACTTGGAACCTTTCTTCGTCTGCCCTGAAGGCAGCATCCAGATTCGCCAAAGGGGAAAGCAGGAAAATGCCTCGGTGTATCGGAATTACTATCGGGGGAAAGACATTCCCGGTGGGATTCCCAAGCGCGTGCTGGAGACCTGGCGCAGGGATGTGAACAGCTTGCCAGAGAGCAGGATATCAAAGGTGTATCAGACGAATTGCTTTGTCATCAATCGAAGCCATCTGCCCTTCATCAAGCTCTGGCAACAGCAGATGGAGAAGGTGATTCCTGCCGACACCACCGGAGTTTACAGTCCCAAGAGCGAGGCCTATTCGATGACCGATGAATCCGTGATCAATTCCCTCTTTGCGTATTCTGCCGATGCTCCTCCAACTTCAGAATATCTCATGGATAAAGATCCGGAGGCTGCCTGCATCCACTTTGGCCTTAACCCCAAACCCTGGAAACACTGGACACTGCAAGCCTTCAATTACTATGGCGAAGTCCAGAGCATTCTGGATTGGGCGCGGCAACAGAAAATTGCACTTCCGCAATTACCGGAGTCTTTTAAGCCCGGAAACATGCAAGCTGAGTATCGCCGCGCGCAATTATCAATTCTCTATAAAGACCTTAGATATCAGTTATCAAGCGGCTTGAGAGCTGCTTTGCGCAGACTCCGTTGACAGGAAAATTGCAATAACGGAAAATAATTCTTGACACCAGGGCCTATCGAGTTATCTTAGCCTCATGACCAATAGTTAAATGAGGTACGAAAGATGAAAATAACCTATATACTACTTATCCTACTCGGCCTTGTCGCCTTGGTGCTGACAGGA
>JAJOKA010000068.1 GCA_021206555.1 Candidatus Cloacimonadota bacterium
CGATGTTTCCGGCAATGATGTCTGCACTCGCCCGGATTGTTTTGATGTTTGAAAGCCCGGGCGATCATCTCGCGGTTCAGAACGCTGCTTTCCTGTCCGAGATCTTATCCATCAATTCCAGAGCAATGGTGCGATAGGCCTGAATCTCCATATCGTCCACATTCTGTTCATGGATGGCTTCCACATCCACCATGATGAAAGGATCCTTTGCACATAGCGTTGTAAACGGATTCGGGAAGTGCCCTGCAGGAGCAGACTGATACTGCCATCCTGATTGCGCAGCATGCGCAGGATGGTCACCGCGGTGCCAATCTCTTGCAAGGCGTCACCTTCTCCTTTGTCCAAAAAGAAGGCCATCAATTTATCGTTCGAAAGCGCGTGATCAACCACCAGCTTGGATTCCTCATCCGTCACCACCAAAGGCATCAACAGATAGGGAAACATCACGATGCTGCTCATGTGTAGCGCCGGCAATGTTCTGGGAATCCTGCTATTGTTATCTTCCATTTTGCACTCCTTGAATTAGTCGCATTTTCTATATTGATAAAGCTTTTTCGGCAAAAGGCAAGGATAGCTTGATTGCGTTTTTTGGCAAGAGATTTTTTGCGCTAGACCACATTTTTGCTTGTTTCGCTTTGCCGCGCTGTATATATTATGAAGGTATGCGTTTGTAGGGTGCCATAGCGCCCCGGTTTTTTGTCTTCACCAATACTTTCCAAGAATCAGGAGATGAACTATGAAAATCTGGAAAAGCCTAGTCCTGTTGATGCTGCTGGCAAATCTCAGCAGTTGTGCCTTTGCTCGCAACAACATGTTCACGGAGCCAAATCCCGTGGTCAAAGTAGTGCGTGATGTGCGAGAGGCCGCGTGCAAATCCGCGTGGAAGCCCGTGTGTCTGTGCAGAGCCGAAATCCCTTTTTTTGATGATGATATATTCCGTTTCTTTTTTTCCCCAACCCCCGCAGCAACGCTCGGTAACCTCGATGGGCAGCGGATTTATCTATGAATTTAACGAAGTCACCCGTGAAGCATACATCATGACCAATAACCACGTGGTGGAACGCGGACGGGATGGCACCATCACCGTTACCCTGGCCGATCGCATGGCCTACACTGCGGAAGTGGTAGGCCTGGATCCCAATACCGACGTAGGCGTGATCAAGATCACCCTCAAGGAAGGAGAAAAAGTGACTGTGGCTCCCCTGGGCGATTCTTCCAAACTCGAAATCGGTGAATGGGCGATCGCCATCGGCAATCCCTTCGCGGATGGCCTTGATCGCACGGTTACCCTGGGCGTGATCTCCGCTCTCAGTCGTTCCGGAATGAGCCTGGGCAACAACTCCCCCATCTATCAGGATTTCATCCAAACCGATGCCGCCATCAATCCCGGCAACAGCGGTGGCCCTCTTCTAAACATTGATGGCGAAGTAATCGGCATCAATTCTGCCATCGCCAGCACAAGTGGTGGCAATATCGGAATCGGATTTGCCATCCCCATCAATCTGGCCAAACGCGTCGTTGACGACCTGGTGGCCGGTGGCAGAGTTACCCGGGCATACATCGGAATCTTACCACAGGAAATCACCTCAGATATCATGGAAGCCTTCAGTCTCAAAGAAGTTAGCGGCGTGTTGATCGCCAAAGTGGAAAAAGACAGTCCTGCTGAAAAAGCCGGATTGCAGGTGGGCGATGTGATCCTGGAAGTGGGAACTGAAAAAGTGAGCAACGTAGCCCGTTTCCGCATTGCCGTAGCCACCTCCAAGATCGGTGAACAGCTTCCCATCCGTATCCTGAGAGACAACAAAGAGCGCACTATTAAAGTAGTTTTGGAAGCATTCCCGGAAGATAGCGTGGCCGCAGCCTCGGATCGCAATGGCAAGACCGCTGTCGCCACCGGCATCAGCGTGGAAAGTATCGATTCCCAAATCGCCAAACGCATGAACGTTACTTCCGATAAAGGCGTGGTGGTAAGCGCGATTGAGCCCAATTCTCCCGCGTCCCGTTCCGGGTTGCAACCGGGCTTTGTAATCCTCACCATCGACGGCACGGAAGTGAATAGCGTTAGCGAATTCCGCGACGTATTGGCTTCAGCCAAAGACACCATGGACAAAGAAGGACGCAAGTTTATGCGCCTCTATGTGATAGACCGCAACCAGACACCTCAATTTGTGGTGCTGCGTTTCGAATAATGCCATCCTCATAGCGCGAAAGGCAGTCTTCGGACTGCCTTTTCAATTGAGAATGGATAATTGAGAATGGATAATTAAGCTACGCGACTGCTGACACTTGAGAACCTGAAAACCCCCAAAATTAATCCCCTAATTCCGCGTACCTATTTAACAATCCGCGTCAATCTGCGGGAAACAAGAATCTACATCCATAGTCATTACTTGCCGACACCTGAATACTCTAAGAAATCTTACACTTCACATTCCCGCTGCTGGAAGTCGAAAACGCTGAACACCGGGGACTCCGATGCGTAGATGGAGATGGGCATAACAAAGGATTGGCTTTTCGAAATTGGGATAGCGCTTACGACTCCCAGGGAGGCAAATCCGCGTGATCTGCGTGCCTACTAAACAATCCGCGCTAATCTGCGCCTTTTATCCGCGGTAATCTGCGGGAGAACTAAAACTAAACTCCACTTTCGGAATACAAATTGCACACCGCATAAATATCGAAATCCATGGAGGATCCCGTGAAGAGATTATTATTGATATTGACTTTGATTGGCCTGTTGTCGGTGATGAATGCCGGCAACCTGGCTTACATAAAAGTAAGTGACCTGAGCATCCCCACATCGCAGCTTTCTGCTGCTATCCGCGCCTATTCCGGTGAAGGCATCAGCATCCGGCACTACAACGATCAATACATCCTGGGTTCCATGGATAAGGGCAGCATAAGCTCCCCCTGGCAGTCAATCCCGAATCCCAAACATACAGAAACCCTGTATCTTTACTGCAAAATCGCGGCCTCAAAGCCTGCCGAGATCTCGCCTTATGCCAGAATCCTGCTGGATTTGGGCTCGGAACTGCTGATCTCTTCCGAAGCCGATCTTCTCACCCTCAGAACCCATCTGAAAGGTTCCTTCACTCCCCTGCCCACAGAAGGCATCACTCTCAGCTCCAATGCCCCTAAGTTCCATGCCATCACTGATACCCGGGATGACATCCAGCTGATGCTCTCCACCGTCTCCGCCGACAGCGTGATGGCCTTCATCCAGGGTTTACAGGATCTTCAAACCCGTTACGCTCTGGCCGCCAACCGTCTGGACGTGGCAAACTGGATCAAGGATCAATTCCAGCGTTTTGGCATCGCCAACGCGCACTTGCAAAGCTTTCAATGGAACAACACCACGCAGTACAACGTGGTGGCCACCATCGAAGGCAGCCTCTATCCGGATGAATACATCATCGTGGGGTGGACATCACGATTCCATAACTTACACCACGCCATACGTTTTTTGCTCCAGGCGCGGATGACAATGCTTCCGGTACCGTGGCTGCCATCGAGATGGCCAGAGTGATGATGAACGCGGGCTACCAACCCAAATGCAGCATCCGTTTCGTCACCTTTGCCGCAGAGGAGTTTGGCCTTTGGGGCAGCAAACACTATGCCAATGATGCCTATCTGAATGGTCAAAGCATCCGCCTGATGCTGAATCACGACATGATCTCAAACAACCATTCCGGAGGCAACAACGTCCTGCTCATGCCTTATGAAGGCGCTCTGGAACACACGCAACACGCCACCACCATCACCCAGAACTATACATCCCTGAACGTGGTGAATGGCTATTTCAACAGCTCCAGCAGCGATAGCCACTCCTTTTGGGTAAATGGTTACCCCGTAATCTACTATTTTGAATATGACTTCAGTCCATATTATCATAGCGATCTTGATATCACTGATCAGATCGATCCGGATTATGCCGCGGAGGTGATCCGAGCCTCTGTGGCAGTAGCCATGAGCTATGCCATGATGCCTGCCGCTCCTCAAAACCCCGTGGTGCAGGACACCGGTGATGGCACGTCCCTCTACATTTCCTGGGATCAAATCACTGATCCGCAGATTGATCACTTCCGCGTCTATTACGGAATAAACTCTTGGGACTTTAGCCAATACGTTGATGTAAGTGGTTTTGACTGCACTCTGGAAAAACCTTGGAAACCGGAGCCACTTACAGCATCGCGCTTCTGCTCAGTGGATATTGATGGCAACGAAAAGCTACAAGGTTTTTTGCCATCGGAACCCCTCTCGTGGATCCTCGCGTGCCACTGTACTTCAGCGAATACCCTGAGCTAAATCAAGTGCGGCTTTCCTGGCAGGCAAATTCCGAACTCGACCTTGCCGGATATCGAGTTTACCGCAGTACCGTCCCTTCTGAAAACGGCAGCGTCATCCATCCCGGATTGCTCAATGACACTTTCCTCACCGATCAAAATGTGCAAGGGCTAATCGATGTTTATTACTATTACCGAGTGCAAGCCGTTGATACCACAGGCAATTCCTCAGCCCTATCCCTGCCCATCAAAAGCCGTCCCATCACCCTGGATAATGGAGTATTGATCGTGGATGAGAGCCTGGATTTTTGGCGGAA
>JAJOKA010000177.1 GCA_021206555.1 Candidatus Cloacimonadota bacterium
TTTTAATGGAACTCTGATACCTGTGATCAGCATGATCTATTGAGTGTTGACTTATCTCACACAACTCTTGAAGGGGCGGGGTATCCCTCGAGGATGGCTTTGGCATTTTCGCTCGCCATCAGGCCCATGCGGTTACGGGTTTCGATGCTGGCAGAGCCGATGTGGGGCAGCAATACCACGTTGTTCAGTTCCAAAAGCTCCTGTGGGATCAGGGGTTCCTGCTCATACACGTCAAATCCTGCGGCAAAGATGCGCCCTTCTTTGAGATGCCGGATCAGTTCCGTTTCATCCACGATCGCACCGCGAGCGGTATTGATCAGAATGGCATTGGCCTTCATCAGGCTCAGTTCATCTCTACCGATCAAGTGTTGAGTTTGAGGTGCTAAGAGGCAGATGCAGGCTCAGGATGTCCGACTCGGTCAGCAAGCGTTTCAGATCAACATGCTCGGCCTCAAAGGGCAGATCCTTTGGCTCTCTTGAAGTGTATAGGATCTTCATGCCAAAGCCGGTGGCGCGACGGGCTACAGCTTGACCTATTCTGCCCATGCCCAGGATGCCCAAAGTGTGATCGTGCAAATCCTGGCCTAAGAAAAGCTGCGGTTTCCAGCCTGCAAACAGCCCCTCTCGGGTGAAGATATCAGCCTCAACCACTCTTCTGGCTGTGGCCATGATCAAGGCCCAGGTGAGATCAGCCGTGCTTTCGGTGAGCACACCGGGAGTGTTGCAAACAGCTATTCCGCGGGCTTTTGCAGCTTCCAGATCAATGTTGTTATAGCCCACCGCGTAGTTTGAGATCACTTTCAGCTTTGGCGCGGCATCCATCACTTCCGCATCGATGGTGTCTCCCAATAAGCAGAGCAGGGCTTGGGCATCTTTGATTCCTGCAAGCAATTCACTTTTCATAAGTGGCCGATCCTGGGTGTTGGCTTTTACCTCAAAGGTTTGCTCCAAACTCCGCATGGCTTCGTCCGGCAAGAGCATGGTGAGCAGCAGTTTAGGCTTGGCGGAATCCGCGTTCAGGATGGTGAGTGGCTTGGCAGTTTGGGTCAGATCATAGTCCGGAGCCAGAAAGTGCTGAAACTCCAGATCACGTCCCTCAGGATCCTTTGCCCAAAAGTGATAGATGCGGAATTGGGGGTTGAGCTTCGGGCTGTCGGTGGCGATATCGCCAAAGCGGTCGTAAGCTGCATCCACATCTTGCATCTGGGAGTAGTAAAAGGTGATCGTGCCCTTTGTATCGGCTTGATCAGCAGCGCAGAAGCCCAAGCGCAGATTGCCATGTTCATAGATTCGGCATTGGCCTTGATCCAGCCAGAGCTTCATGCCCAGATAGTGTTCATAGAAATCTCCGATGGTCTTCAGATCAGCAGTTTTAAAGAAGATGATGCCGGCCATTTTCGTCCTCACAATGGTGTTTTTAACTATATGATAAGCGGATTCGGAATCTTGAACAGCGGAAAAGCATTGACAAAATCCCGTAAATCTCAAGCATGTCTTATCAGTATATCAGCATGGAGAAATGGATGGATTTTCGCATCTATGAATACCTTAGCGTATTCATAATGTCCTGGCTATTTGTTTATGGCCTCACGCCTTTTATCATCAGGCTGGCCAATAAGATAAACTTTGTGGACAAACCGGAAGCTCGCAAGATGCATCTCAAGAGTGTGCCTTTGATGGGCGGCTTGAGCGTGGCACTGGGCTTCATCCTTTTGTGCGTCTATGACGTAGCAATCTCACCGGGGAGATATTTTGACGCTCCGATGCTGGGCTATCTGGCCGGCACAGTCTTGATCGTGCTGATCGGACTGATCGACGATCGGCGGGGAATGCAACCCATGGTCAAGATGGGTGGGCAATTTGTAGTGGCACTGCTCTTTATCCTCAGCAATTTTACCCTGGCGGAGCTGGACAGCATGTTCGGCAGCATCATCATCACCGTCCCCATCCTCGTCTTGTGATGGTGGGCTTGATGAACGCGCTTAACTTTTTGGACAACATGGATGGCATCATCAGTGGTATGGCGGGCATCCTGGGCTTGGGTTTCTTTGTCTTTGCCCTCACCAATATCACTGCGTCAAATCAGCAGGCGATGGCTCTGATCGGGTTGATCTCGCTCAGTTTTGCCGGCTCCACCTTCGGCTTTTTGCCCTATAACTTCAATCCGGCCAAGATCTTCCTGGGTGACGCGGGCAGCATGTTCATCGGATACTTCCTGTCCTCGATGGGCATTTTGATGGCGCAATATGCCGGTAACAAACACAACGACAAGATGTTCTATCTCCTGCCGGTCTTGCTGCTCAGCTATGCCATATTCGATATATCCCTGGTCAGCTACACCAGGCGCAGAGACGGCAGGCACGTGATGCAGGGTGGGAAAGACCATTCCACCCACAGAATCAATAATGTTTTGGGCTCGGTCAAGGTTACCGCGGCCATCATCTACGCGATCAACGTGTTGATCGTGCTCACTTCCATCATTATCTTCCGGATCGGCTCGCGGGAACTACTGATGATCAGCACTGCTCTTTTTGCCGGTTTCTTCCTGATTTTCGGACGGAAGCTGGACCAAGTTCCGGTGGTGATTCCGGCCAATCAAAAGAAGACGAAGTGATATGCAGATACGGATTTTAGGCTCTGGTTCCGGATTGCCTCAGCTGGGGAAGCATCTCTCCTCCGTGCTCGTGCACAGTGAGGGCAAGCAGTATCTTTTGGATTGCGGCGAAGGCACTATCTATCAATTGCTGCTGAGTGACGTAGCTGAGAACGATCTGGACGCGGTGGTGATCACGCATTTCCACCCGGATCATGTGGCCGGTGTCTTTATGCTGATCCAGATGCTTTATCTCAGAGGGCGAGAGAAGGATTTGCTGCTCTTTGTCCCGGAGCGTGAAGGGGAGTTCGAGGCTCTATTCAGCATGTTTTACACCTTCCCAGGCCGGATCTCTTTTAAGCTGAGGGTCTTGCCCATGAGCGAGCTTTCGGTACACTTGCCCAAGCTGGAGGCCATGACCAATGATCACCTTTATGGTTATCGGGATGAAATCGAGAAACACGATCTTCCGAACCCGATGATGGCATATTCGATTCGTGTGCACTCCGATGGAGGAGATTTTGTCTATAGCTCAGATCTCTGCACAACGGACAGCATTGCGCCCCTGATCAAGGGAGCCCATACGCTATTGGTCGATGCCGGGCATCCGGAGCCCCAGCAGATTTTGGAAGCTGAAAGACTATGGCTTGAAGCGTATCCTGTTGACCCACAGTCCGCAACCGGAACTGCTGAATGAGCTCACCAAAGCTGAAACAAATATCTTTGAAGAAGCCCTGGAAGGCATCTGGTACATCTTGTAGAAAACGGGATGCGGAAATACTTGAGAATTGGAAAGCTATGAAGTTTATACACAATGACATGATATCAGGAATCCGCCATGGCCTGAACTATGGTATGTTCCTGCTCGTGCTCTGCGCGATGCTGCTGGGCGGATGTGAGATCAATCGGCTCAATCGGGCGGAAGAACTGTATCAGAAACAGCGCTATGCAGGCGCGATTGAGGAGCTGGACCGCTTGATCAAGGTCGGCCAAATGGTGCCATCATCACCAGAGCAGAACTGGTGCGACAGCAACAGCTATCTGGAATTGGGAAAACTGGCCTTGACTCGGCAAAACATCCCACTGGCCATCAGGTTTTTCAAGCTGGCAAATTCAGCTCCGGCTGATGTGGAGCTGGCCAGGATCTATATGAATCTCAGTCAACAGGCCTATCGGGAAAATGATAAAGCCCTGGCCATGAAGTATCTGGAAGATATCACGCGGGAGATTCCCAATTCCACCCTGATCCCTGAAGTCATGCTGCGTAGAATCAGCATCTTTATGGACGAGTATCAGGATCGTAATTCGACCTGGGAAGAGTATAAAGAGTTGCACGACCGCTTTCCCAATAACACCTTCGAGATTCAGGCGCGCAACTTTGTGCTGCAGTTTATAGACTCCAAAGTGGATTATGCCATGATCCTGGCCGAACAGGGTTATCATACGGATGCTTTGAAAGAGCTCTTTGAACTGGCCATATATCCGGTAGTGCAGGGTGAAAACATCAATCGCTTGATCGCTGAAGTGTATCAGGCTCAGGCTGAAGAGTTTGTGGATGCGCAGGATTATCTGGAAGCCGATCGTCTGTTTAGGATCGTGCTGCAATACAGTACCCGGGAAAAAGGCTGAGATAGACGCGCGCCTGGAAGGGATCACCTCGCTCTATATCGAAAAGGGCAATAGCCTCCTGGCCGAGCGGGAGTTTGACGCAGCCCTGATTCACTATAACAAGACATTTGATATCATTCCGAACTACGCGCCGGCTCTGGCAGCTATTGAGCGAGTGCGCCAGACACGTGAAAATATCGCGCGAGCGATGCAACTGGCGACTGAGGCTGAGCGCCTGGAAGCCACGCAAAAGCACGCTGACGCGTTGGCACTATTGAACCAGGCTATTGCGCTGGATCCCTTGCCGCAATACCGCACTCGTGCAGGCGTTATGCAAAACCTGATCGAAGCAGAACGCAATCCCACCGCCTTTGCGCAACGAATCATCAATGAATACCGGGGTGGTGTCCTGCTGAGAAGAGTGGCCGCAAAACGGGCAGAAGTGCTGCAGGTTCACAAGCAAAACGAGGTTCGGGATAGTGGCTGGAAGATATTATTGTCTACCGGACAGTACAAATATGAGGCTCGCTACGATCTATTGACGCCCACGGATACCTTCCTTTACGTGTGGCAAATCAACCTGCGTGATCGCTCTGTAATACCCTTAAACCGGCTCTCGGAAGAGCTGATGAAGTAGGTGGCGGATGAAAGTGACTATTTATTTTAAGTGCATACTCTGCTTGATCTTGTTTGGTTCATCTATGCTCTGGGCGCAAAGCAGATTTGATCTGGAAGCCTTTTCGGACAGCACCAAATACGGCTGGCAGGACTACCGGGAGCGCAGCGCTTACCGTCAAGACCTTATCTCCAGGCAGAATATGCTGCAACTCTATGAACTCGAAGCCCTTTCCGTGCGAGAAAACTTCCTGAAAAGTGCCGTGGTACCCGGCTGGGGACAATTCTCCACGAAGCATAATACCAAAGCTACCGTGATTCTGAGCCTGGAACTGGTGGCGGTGATGGGATCCATCTACTTCTATGATCAAGCTATGACCAATCACCGAATCTATCAATCCGCAACTCAGATTGAGGATATCAACAATTACTATTCCAAAGCCCAAACGCCATATCAATATTCTCTGATGATGCTCGGTTTTGGAGCAGTAGTCTGGGGCCTACAATCTCTATGATGTGGTGGTCTCCACTAATGAATACAACGCGGATCTTTGGCAGGATATCGTCAACGCCGCAGCGCTTCACCCTTGCAGTCACTCCTGCCGGGGCTGGAACTGCGCTTTTAGGAGAAGATGATGCGCTACATACTCTTTGTTCTTGTTTCACTCAGCCTCTTTGCCTGTGGATTAAAGCGTGATAATCCTCTTGATCCCAATGGTAACAACAATATCATCGTCCCCGGAGACGTCAGCGGCGTATCTGCCAATGCTTTTGGCAGCGGAACGGCCACCCGCTATGTGCGCTTGGAATGGATCAGCAACAATCCCTACAATACCGATGGATACTATGTGTATCGCAGTTTGGGTTACTACAGCGCTTATGCCGTGGTAGATACCGTGTTACACGCAGGCGGCACCGCGATCCAATCCTATGTTCATAGCGGAGAAAACGACCCCAGCGTCACTCCCGGAGATTATTGGTATCGGCTCTCCGCATACAAAAGCTATCCTGCCGGAAATCTGGAAGGCAGACTAAGCACACCGGTCTTCGTCCGGATCGGCAACTAAGGCCATGATAGACTATCTGCAGGAGCTGAATGAACAGCAAAGAGCAGTTGTAACCGATACCGATAGTGCTATTCTGGTGTTAGCCGGAGCAGGCAGCGGAAAGACCCGTTGCATCATCTATCGTGCTGCTCACTTGATCAAAGAGCGCAAGATTCCCCCCTGGAAAATCCTGATCGTGACTTTCACCAATAAAGCAGCAGGAGAACTGCAAGACAGGCTGGAAAAGCTTTTGAGCATCCCCATGCGCTCGCTGTGGGTGGGTACTTTTCACTCGATATGCCTGCGCATCCTGCGTTATGAAGCTTCAGTCTTGCCTTACAACGCGAATTTCAGCATCTATGACAGCGATGAACAGAAATCTGTGCTCAAACGCATCTACAAAGAGCATGGCTACGATGTCCAGAAGTTCCCATTAAACAAGGTCTTGGGGCGCATCGGCAGATTCAAGAACCGCCTCATGCATCCCGAAGATATTGCCGCCGGTGAGATCGGGCACAATCCCTTTGACAAAGGCTTTGTCCAGATTTATCGACATTATCAGGAGTCTCTCCTGATGAATCAGGCCATGGATTTTGATGACATCCTGCTCTATACTGCCAAGTTACTGCGCGAAAACGACGCGATTCGTGCTAAGTATCAGGAACTCTTTGCTTACGTGATGATCGACGAATATCAGGATACAAACCGCGCGCAGTTTGAGATCGTGCATCAGATCGCCAGTAAGCATCAAAGGGTATGCGTGGTGGGGGATGATGACCAGGCGATATACAGCTTTCGGGGTGCTACCTTGCGTAACATTCTGGAGTTTGAGCGGGATTACAATGATGTGAAAGCCATCCGTCTGGAGCAAAACTACCGTAGCACCACCGCCATCCTGGATCTGGCCAATGCCATCATCAGTCAGAACAAACATCGTCATGCCAAAGAGCTCTGGAGCGAATTGGGCGAAGGCGCCAAACCCAGGCTGGAAGTATATGAGGATGGCTTTGAAGAAGCTGAGATGGTCGCGCAGCAAATCTCGGAACAGTGGCAGGCCGGACAGGATCTGAGGCAAATCGCCATTCTGTATCGCACCAATGCCCAATCCCGTGTATTTGAAAACGCCCTGATGCAACGTAAAATCCCCTACAGCATCGTGGGCAGTCTGCACTTCTACCAACGCAAAGAGATCAAAGACCTCCTCGCCTATCTATGCTGCATCAGCAACCCCGCAGACAATGAAAACCTGCTCAGGATCATCAATGAACCGCCTCGCGGAATTGGCTTAACCTCGGTGGGCAAGCTCCTCACCTTTGCCGGTAAAACCAGAGTTTCACTCTACAATACCATCCAAAACTCCGGTGCTGTGCAGGATTTGGGCATGGCAGCCATCAAGCGCGTTTCATCCTTTGCTACCAAGCTGGAGAGCTGGCGGAAGATGCTGGACAGCACGCCGGTGACCGCCATCGTCAAAGAGATCGTGGAAGATCTCGGTCTGGTGCAGCTATACAAGAAGAGCAGTGATCCCAAGGACATCGCTCGAGCTGAGAACCTGATAGAGTTTGTGGCATCGGTCAATGAATTTGCTGATCGCTTCGAACGGGAAAACGAGCGTTTGCCTCTTCTGGCAGATTTCTTGCCCTATGTGGCATTGCAGACTGATATGGACAAGGTATCCAGTGAGAGCGAAAGCGTGCGTCTGATGACTCTGCACAATGCCAAAGGCCTGGAGTTTGATTCGGTATATCTGGTTGGTTTGGAAAACGAACTCTTGCCCCATCGGATGAGCATGGATTCCAGAGAAGAGATCGAGGAAGAACGCCGGCTCTTTTATGTGGGCGTCACGCGGGCCAAGCGTTTACTGAAACTCAGTTATGCCAGATCCCGCCGACTCTATGACAGCTTTAGTTTCACGGAGCCCAGCATCTTCATCGAAAAGCTGGATTCACGCTTGCTGGAGAGCCATGGCCACGATATGGGGATTCCGGGAAGCACTTATAAAAAAGCTATCCATAAGGTGAGGGACAGTCAGAAGCACTTCAAAATTGGGCAGAAAGTGTGGCACAAGGAATATGGAGTAGGGGTGGTGCTCTCGGTAAATGGGCTTGATCAGGATGCCGTGGTCACGGTCTCCTTCGGCAACGGGAAACTCCTCAAAGTAGTGGGCAGCCATCTGGAAACTGGGAAGCTATAGATCGCTATAAGTGCGCGATAAATCAGAAGTGGGTGCTGGGGAACTCCTTCAAGGAATCCACGTTTATATCGGTTTCTTCGGTCACCAAATCATATTCATAGTTCACAAAAGGGTGTTTCCCGGCTCGGGTAGCGCGCCCCAGGGCATTGATTACCAGTTCGCCATCAATGAAACTCACCAGCTTGTACGTGCCATTTTCGGAATTCTTGATGTAATCCAATTGAACAACTTTGCTCATCCCTTCCGGATCAAAGCCAATGGCGCTGGCCAAGGCTTCAAGACTGGCTTCATCCGGATTCTTTCCGGCCCCTCCCAAAGCGATGGGAGTCGACCAATAAGCATATGCATCTACCTTGAAGTGATTGATTTCGGCTAACATAGCCTGTAGATTTGTGGTATATGCATAGTAGTGAAACATCCAGATGCCCGCAGCGATGGCTATTCCTACTACCACTACTCCGAGAGCGATCATCAGTATCTGTTGCAGTCCCATTTAACCTCACTATGGTTGAACTTAATTCGTTAAAAGTGTTGAAGTGCATTACAATAGTCTTGCGTCCGGATGATCAAAAAAGATTCATCAAGCACACGAAACACTCATATTATTCTCCGATTATCTTGTCAATAGCGATATCCGCAAAAATGGCCGAAAAACTACATGGTGTGGATATTTGTCCACACATCCTTAAGAGCAATGACTCTATGGACAGCATTGGTCTGATCCAGGGAGTGCCTGGAAATCGATCGATAAGATGCTATCAGGCAGCGTGTTACCCTGCGTTTCGCGATCAAGCGGGCGTGTCATGCCTTGATAGTGCTTGCCCCTTACCTGATTTTAACTAGACTATAGATAAATGCTCCAAAAAGGTGGTGACCCATGCATATACCATTCAATGTAGCCCGAATGAAGGATACTGAGTTGCATTTCCCCCAACGTTTTGCCAGTATGATCCAAAAGGATTACGGACTTATCTTCTTTAACGAGGGAAACAAAGCCTCCCTGGATAGCAACCATGCCGTGATCAAGGATTATCTCGGCATCGAAAGCAGCCTGCGCGACATTGAGTTTTTCTATAAAAGCAAAGGCATCAACCCCAGCATCTACTCATCTCTGCAGGCCAATGAAGTAGCAAAAGTATCGGAACCCCTCAAGAACCATGGATTTGACCTTCAGTTCAGTGACCATCAGTATTTTCTGCACGACCACGAAGGCAGTCTCAGACAAGTGGATGATCTTAAGATTGAGCGGGTAAAGCAATTGGACATCGACATCATGGAGACCATTGCCACCGAGTATGGCGGAGACTGGACTATCAAGGTTGTGGAACGTCATCTTGCCCATCCTTCCTATCATCTTTTAGGCGGTTTCTATGGTGGCGAACTTGCCGCGCTATCCAGCGTCAGCATTTATGCCGGATACAGCCGGGTTGCGGACGTATTTACCCGTGAGAAATACAGAGGTAAAGGCTTTGCCGGCAGCATGATCCAGTATTTGGTAAATTACCATCGCGGGATCAGCGCCAATCACCTCTATCTCATCTCAGATGACCCTGCCACGACACGAATCTACGAAAAGGGTGGATTTTCCAAGATTACCCAGGATTTCCAAACCTGGGTGGCCACCAAGAAGCTGGAACACTAAAGCACTATCAGTTAATCACAATCCTGGGAATCTGATACGGCAGCCGTGCCAATAACTCATAGTTCACCATATTGCTGAGTTCCGAGAATGAGGCCACTGTGATCTGCAGATCCCCTTGTTTGCCGATCAGCACCACTTCGTCACCTGCTTTCACTGAAGGCAGGTGAGTCACGTTGACCATGAACATATTCATATTGACCATGCCCACCACATCGGCTTTCTTGCCGTGAATCAGCACGTGTCCGAAATTGCTGAGACTGCGGTTGTAGCCATGGTAATAGCCAATCGGGATGGTGGCCAGCCGCATATTCTTGGTAGCCAGATAGGCATTGCCATAATTGACGAAATTGCCTCTTTCCACCAGTTTCACGCTCATCACCCTGGTCTTCCAGCTGAGCACAGTCTTCAAAGGATCGCGGGTGAACTTCAGCTCTTCGGAAAGCAGATTCTTCATCTTGGTTTCCATCGAAGGCCAAAAGCCATATTGAGCAATCCCAAAACGCACCAGATCCATCAGCGTATCAGGATAGATCAGAGCTGCCGCGGAGCAAGCGCTGTGATAATACTGTGGCACAAGTCCCTGTTTTTTGATATTCTTGCATAGACGCTTGAAAGCTCCCAATTGATCCTGAATGCGAGAGAAATTGGCAATGCTCTCCGCACCGGCAAAGTGCGTGCAGATGCCTTCCAGCTTGAGATAGCGGCTATTCTTTTTTGATCAGGGCAATGACCTGGGGCAGGATCGTCTCTTCCAGCCCGGTGCGATGCATTCCGGTTTCCAGTTCCAAATGGATGATGGCTTTACGTTTGGCCTTGCGTGCTGCGGTGATAGCTGCTTCCAACCTATCGATGCTAAACACGTAAAAGGCGATGTCGTTGGCGATCACCCATTCCATCTGATCGGCATCCACCATGCCCAGGATGATCAGATTGCTATTGCGGCACTTGGCCTTGAGGGCGCGAAAGGCTTCAAAGGCGTCATACACGGCAAAATGGTTCACTCCAGCTGCTTCTGCCAGGGGGATAAACTCTTCGATGCCATGCCCATAGGCATTGCCTTTGATCACCGAAACAAAGGTTCTCTCCTTACCCAGGCGCTTTTTCAGATAACGGATATTTTTTGCTCAGTGCTTTGGCATCGAGTTCTATCCAACTTGGTTGCAGCATGAGAACGCTCCGAATGTATTGTGTGATTGATCTTTACTTTGCATTGTGTCATTTTGAGGACACTGCGTTTTCAGTCAAGCTTTAATGTGCTGAAGGGGGGGGGGCGAGCTAAGATATCCAATACTAAACGAGCTGCCAAAGCATTTACATGAAAGCCAGAGGATTCGACACGTCTCGTGTCGAGCGAGGCCGCAGGCCGAGAAAAGAAAGCAGCTTCGCTGCTTGTGCAGACGAGGACGTCTGCAATCCTCACCCGGTTTTCATTCACTGTGGTGAAAGCCCTTTCATTGGGGTTCAGATAAAACCTTATATTAAGGAACAAAATTTGCTACCTATTCTGGTGGCTTAAGGAGTAACCTTTACGGGAGGATACGATGCTGAAGATACATGTTTTTCTTGCCATTTCGATCTTTTGCCTGGGGCTGAATGCTTTTGACATCAGCCAGTTTGGGCCAGAAGCAATGCATATCCACTGTGCCAATCTGAACCAGGAGCCATCTGCCTTTGGGGTCAGGAGCCTGGATCAGGAACTCCTGGTCTTGCTGGAAAACGGAGAGTATAATCAATATCAATACTACGCGCAAGGTTTGCCGATCTCCGGCATCTGTCAATTGGACACAAACACATTGATGGTCGCCATGGGTGCAGGTTCATACAGCGATGGTGTGTACAACTTTGATCTCACAACCCATCAATGGACGCACAATGAGTGGTTTATGCGGCCAAACTTCATCAAACATTGCCCCTCAAACGGAAAATACTATGTGGGAGAACGGGATGGACTGTATCATTCCAGCGACGCGGTAAACTGGTATCGGATAACTGCTGTGGGTATGAATAACTGCAATTCAGTGGATTGGTTTGGCCAACATTTGGTTTGCAATAACGGTAACTTGGTTTACATCTCATCTGATGGAGGAGCCACCTGGCAACAGAGCAGCATGTCTCTCTTATCCGGCTTTCGCTTCACTGATTCCGGAATGCTCTACGGCATCATCGCAACGGAGAGTGATTCGGACGCCTTTGGCGTTCACATGATTTTGGAACCACATGGGAACCGGTGTTTTACAGCAGCAATCTTGCGGCAATTGGCCCAAACTTTGATGATCTGATCCCTCTGGGCTGGAGCCAGCCCGTTCAGGATGATTGCTACCTGGCTTTGCTCAATGGCAATGACGAGATCATCCCTTTGGAACACCAATATCTGGGCAGCCCCGTGGTTGATATAGAGCTTTTCCCACTGATCAATACTCCATCCTTCTATGTGATTAATAGTGATGGGCTGTATTACCTCACCAATTTTGGGGCAAGTTCTACGGCAGATGAGATGCTGACTACACCTAAGCTTTCTCTTTGCGCCTATCCCAATCCCGCCTCTGAGCGCTGTGCGATCAAGACCCAGAATACGCTTCCGAACCACTCTACACTAAGTGTATACAATATCCGGGGTCAATTGATTCGTGAAATTCCCTGGGGCACAGTGCATGAGCTCAGCTGGGACCTTCGTGATGCAATTGGCAGGAGAATGCCTTCCGGGATCTATTATCTTAGGCTGACAGATCGGAAGGGCGCAACACGAGCCACCTCCAGAGTTGTGGTGATGTAGCGTCGATAGCTCCCAAACATCCTCCCCCAATCCTGCATCAAGGCTGATGATGACGAGCGTTTGGGACTTCGAGCAGCGTGAGTGCGATTTTTTTGTAACAAGCCCTTTCCCCCTCATCTACTCTATTCCTCTTGGTTCAGCTTCCCTTGCATTCCTCCCATCTATTCGGCCTCAAGTTTAGCTCTGTTTTACCTCATATTCTTCTCATCTTATGAGGGGACTATGGGGTAATCTATCAGTAAAACAGGAGAGAATCACAGAGCACTCAATGGAACCCAAAGCAAGATCATGCAGATCAGAGGGTCTGTGTTACATCTGAATCCGTTTAAAAACCGCGCTCTATCAAACAAAGAGGAAAGAGAAAAGAGGCCACAAAGAGTTAAGTAATTGAGAATTGAGGATGGACAATTGAGAATTAAGCTGCGCGATGCCGACACTGTTCGGCAAACAAAGAGGAAAGAGGAAAGAGGACGCAAAGAGAAAAAGAGTTTTGAACACAGAATAAAAGAGTAATGGAGAGTCACCCAGCGCCTCGTCAAAACGTCAAATCGTTAAAACCTCAAAACTACCAAAGATCATGCAGATCAGGGGGATCATGGGGATCAGAGTTCCATCAAAATCTGTGCTAATATGCGTAAATCTGTGGACAGAAAATCCGCGTAATCCGGTGCGCTACCTTTTATTTCGCACTTTCCCGCTGCTGGAAGTCGAAAGTGCACATAGTCATCCGCTCCGATTCAGGAATGGAAGATGAATGTAATTGGTTTGGTGCCAATGAATTGGGATAGCGCTTACGACTCCCAGGGAGGCAAATCCGTGTTCATCCGAGCCTTTGATCCGCGTGAATCGGCAGGAAACAGAACTCCAGTCCCAAAACTACCAGACGCTAACACCCGAAAACCCGTTGGCATATTTCAAGCAAAAGGAGCTTGACAGCAAACCCCTATCCAATTAGTATGTAATAGAAAGATGGATACAGGAGAATCAAATGGCTGTAAATACCAAAACTGAATATGCCTTACGGGTGCTGATCGAGCTTGCTGAACACGGATTGCTATCCGCGCAGAAGGTTTGTGACACCCAAAAATTGCCCAAAAAGTACATCGAGCACTTGCTGGCCATGATGAAGAGCGCGAACATCGTACAAAGTGCTGCCGGCAGTCAGGGCGGATACAGCCTATGCCGCAAGCCTGAAGAGATCAGCTTTGCGGACATCCTGAAGGCCGTGGAGGACAGCAGTTTTGACAGCTCCTGCGTTCCTGAAAACGGAAGACATTGCCTGGGAAATGGCTGCAAGCTTTCCCTCTTTTTCCATGAGCTAAATGATAAAATCCTGGATGTCTTGAGTAATTACAGTCTCGCTGATATCCATAAATATTTCATAGAAGGACAGAAAGATGAATCCCGGTAAGATCTACTTGGACAATTGCGTAACGAGTGCCATGGCCCCTGAGGCATTGGAAGCCATGCTGCCTTATTTTAGTGATAGTTTTTGGTATCCGGGCTCCTTTGTGAGCACGGGAGAAAGCGCCAACGAAGCTTTGGCTTCCTTCCAAAGGTCGTGGCGGATTCTCTGTCTGCTGATGCAGCGGAAATCCACTTCACTTCTGGTGGGACTATGGCCAATAACATTGCCATCAAAGGTTTGGCTGCCGCGCTAAAGGGTGGACACGTGATCTGCAGCGTGGTGGATTATCCCGATTTACTCACCAATGCAGCGTATTTGGAGAAACAAGGCTTTGAGCTTACCTATCTCTCTGCTGATTCCGAAGCGCGCATTGATCTTGCCGAACTCAAAGCCGCTATCCGTCCGGACACCGTGCTTTTTATGACCACGATCGTGAACCACGTGGTGGGCACCATTCAACCGATCAGGGAAATCTATGAGATCCTGTCCGGGGTGGATCATAAGATATATTTCCATGCCGACGCGGGACAAGCCTATGGCAAAATGCCGCTTAGTATGAAGGATTTGGGGATAGACACGATGTCCATCTCCGCGCATAAAATCCACGGTCCGCAAGGCATCGGAGCGCTATATGTGCGCAAAGGAACGAAGCTGGGACAGGTGATCCACGGGGTGAAACGCGTGGATAATCTGCAAACCGGAGGCCTTTCCATCGCGCTGATCGCGGGATTTGCCAAAGCGGTGGAACTCACTTTTGGGGATTTTGACAAAAACCTGGCGCAGCTGCGTGAGCTATCGGATTATCTCTATGCCCGCCTAAAGGAAAAGATCTCTGATATCGAGCTCAATGGCGCTCCCGGTATGGGACGCGCTCCGCATAACGTGAATATATCCATCGATTACATTGAGGGAGAGGCCATTACGATGATGCTGGATATGCATGGCATCACCGTGGCCACCGGTTCGGCCTGCGCCTCACAAGGGCTCAAGGCAAATTATGTGTTGATGGCCATTGGCAAGAACCATGTGCAGTCCCACGGTTCGATGAAGTTTACCCTTTCCCGCTACACCACGAAAGAAGATCTGGATTTCACCGTGGATACTTTAGCTAAGATCACCGAGGAGCTACGCTCCCGCAGTCCACTCTACAACGCGCTCAAAAACCAGGAGAAATAAATGCAATACTCACAGAAAGTTTTAGACCACTTCATGCACCCGCACAACGTGGGCAAGATGGAGAATCCCGATGCTACAGCCACTGAAGGCAGCCCTTCCTGCGGAGATCAGGTAACGGTGTTTCTCAAAGTAAATGAAGAGAGCAAAGTGATCGAAGACATCAGCTTCCTTTCCTATGGCTGTGCCTCCAATATCGCCACAGCCTCCATCATCACCGATCTGGCCAAAGGCAAAAGCCTGGAAGAAGCCAAAGCCATCACCTGGCGGGATGCCATGGATGCTCTGGATGGCCTGCCTCCGGTGAAGGTGCATTGCTCTGTGCTGGCAGCAGATACGCTGCAAACGGCGATCTCAAACTATGAGATTGCCCACGGACTCAAGGAAGTGCCAAACTTTAGCAAAGAAACCATCATTGAAGAGCTGAAGAAGATCATCTATCCCAAAGTGGGTGAAGACATTGTAAGCCTGAAGATGGTGAAATATGTGGGCTTTAGCGATGGCGAAGTGCTGATCGATCTGAATATGCTGTCCTTCGACTCCTGGCGGGACAACGTGGCTGAAGAGATCCATGAACATCTGGAGAAATACCCTGAGGTGAAGAAGATTCAGATCAACTTCCCTTGAGACCCAGCCTCCCTCGGAGTCGTAAGCGCTATCCCAATCTCATGAAGCCAAGCCGGCTACGCTTATCTACAAATCCTGCAGCGGAGACGAGAGTGACAAGCGCTTTCGACTTCGAGCAGCGGGAATGCTCCTCTGAGCCCCAACGGCACTCAGAAGGCATCTACAACGGCCCTTTCACTTTTTTCTTGCCACAATTGGGCAGATTTCAAATGCTGACTCAAGCAAGGAAAAGTATATAGAAAAGGAGGCCTCAGGATGATCCAGTATTACAAAGTAGTCGGTCAGCGTTTTGTGCCCGCAATTACCATGGACGAGGCCTTTTGGGTGCATCTGGAAAGCCCCGATGCCGATCAAATCTCTGCTCTGCTCAAGAAGTATGACTTGCCGGAAGACTTCATCACCGACCTGCAGGACGCGGATGAAAACTCCCGCATGGAATATGAAGATGAAGCTATGCTGATCATCCTCAGAGTGCCGCTATACTACAGGCATCGCTCGGCCAGCGTGAGCTTTGCCACAGCACCTTTGGGCATCATCATCGTTCCGGATAAGGTGATCACAGTCTCATTTTATGAAAATGAAATCCTCACTCAATACCTGGATGGGAAACACCGCCCCTTCAAGATCACGCAGCAAAGCTTTCTTCTGGCCATCAATCTGCGCGCGGCCATTTACTTTCTGAAGTTTCTCAAAGAGATCAACCGCCGTACCACCAATATCGAGAATGAACTGCATCAATCAATGCGGAACAAAGAGCTTATCCGCCTCTTGAGAATGGAGAAGTCCCTTGTATTCTTCAATACCTCACTGAAGTCAAATGAGATCATTCTCGAGCGTATGCAACGCTCCCGCTGGCTGCAAAATGATCCGGATGCAGAAGATATCATCGAGGACGTGATCATCGAAAACAAACAGGCCATCGAGATGGCTAATATCTACAGCAGCATCCTCTCCGGGATGATGGATGCATTTGCCTCGATCATTTCCAACAATCTAAATGTGGTGATGAAGTTTCTCACTTCGGTTACCATTATTCTGGCGCTGCCCACGCTGATTGCCAGCATATATGGCATGAATGTTGAGCTGCCTTTGCAGAATTACCCCTATGCCTTTGCCGTGGTGATGGGGCTTTCTCTCTTGCTTTCGATTCTGCTGGTGCTCATCTTTATCCGCAAGAAGTATTTTTAGGAGTATCAATATGTATCTACTGAATGTTAGCGATAGCTTTTCCGCAGCGCACAGACTCTGCGGCTACCAGGGAGCATGCTCAAACCTGCATGGTCACAACTGGAAAGTGCGCGTGGGCATCGCCTGCGACACTCTGGATGAGATCGGCATGGCCCTGGACTACGGCATCATCAAAGGCATCCTGAGCAAGATTCTGGATATGCTGGATCATGAGTATCTGAACGATCTACCATTGCTGGAGGGGCATAACCCCACTTCCGAGAATCTGGCGCGCATCATCTATCACGAGATGGCAAAAGGCCTTGAGCCCTATCCCGCCAAGATCAGAGAAGTGGAAATCTACGAATCCGAACGCAGCAGCGTGGTATATACCGATGCTTAGAATCGTGGAATCCTTCTATGTCAAGAGCGCGGTTGAGCCTGCCGATTATCCCGCTTCGGCCTATCCTGAATTCGCTTTTGCCGGACGCAGCAACGTCGGCAAATCCTCACTCATCAACCTTTTGACCAATCATCACGGTCTGGCCAAGACCTCCGGTACTCCCGGGAAGACGCGCCTGCTCAATTTCTTCCTCACTCGCTATAAGATTGATGGCATCGAAGAATCCGGCTTTCTGCAACTCACCGATCTGCCTGGTTACGGTTTCGCGGAAGTGAGCCTGAAAGAGCAGGAGAAGTGGCGTGTGATGGTCAATAAATACTTCGAGCAGCGTGCGCAACTGAAAGGCATCTTTGTGCTTGTGGACATCCGTCACGACGCGGATAAAAAGGACATCCAGCTCCTGGAGATGCTGCGCTTGCGGGAGATCGAGCACTGCGTGATCGCCACCAAGGCGGACAAGATCCCCAAAACCAAGCAGAAGAAAGTCCTGGATGCTCTGGCCAAAGGCTTGGGCTTGAAGGATGAGCCCCTGATCGCGGTATCCACGCTCAAGAATACCGGCTTCGAAGGTATCGCCAAGTATCTGGAAAGCAAACTCTAAGAGACTCACCCTTATGCAGGATAGCTTTGATATCATCGTAATCGGAGCAGGGCATGCCGGCATCGAAGCAGCTCTGGCTTCCGCAAGACGCGGAGCGAACACAGCTCTGTTTACCATCAAGCTGGAAGCCATCGGTCGCATGAGCTGCAACCCCTCCATCGGTGGCCCTGCCAAAGGGCATCTGGCACGCGAGATCGATGCCCTGGGTGGCGAGATGGCACGCGTTGCTGATCTATCCGGCATCCACTTCCGCATGCTGAATCGCAGCAAAGGGCCTGCGGTCTGGGCTCCACGAGCTCAAAACGACAGAGCTCTGTATTCACAGCTGATGCGGGAAGCGGTGGAAAACACAGCCAATCTGCAACTGATCGAAGCGAATATAGCCTCATTGATAGTGGATGAAGGCTCGGTCAAAGGCTGTGTCAGCCAGATCGGACGTGAGTATTACGCGCCTAAAGTGATCATTGCCGGTGGCACCTTTCTCAAAGGCAAGATCCACATCGGAGCCACCACACATAGCGGAGGACGCAGCGGAGAACCAGCTTCGGATGAGCTTTCGGACAGCTTGAGCGATCTGGGATTGAAGGTGCTACGCTTCAAAACCGGCACTCCCCCTCGGATTGATCTCAATAGCTTGGATTACAGCGACTTGGAAGCTCAAGCAGGTGACGACGATCCGCGTGGCTTTTCATACTATCGCAATATCGAGGTGCGCAACCAGGCGCAGTGCTACATCACTCGCACTACTGAACTTACCCACGACATCATCAAGCGCCACATTCATTTATCTGCTTTATATTCCGGGATCATCCAGGGCATTGGCCCTCGCTACTGCCCATCGATTGAGGATAAGATCGTCAAGTTCCCGGATCGGGAAAGCCATCAGATCTTCATCGAACCGGAAGGCCTGAATACCCATGAAGGCTATGTAAACGGCATTTCCACCAGCCTTCCAGCTCAGGTGCAGGAAGAGATCGTGCACAGCATTCCCGGCCTCGAGACCGCGCGCATCATGCGCTATGCCTACGCCATTGAATATGACTATGTGGATCCGAGCGAGCTCAAGCCTCTTTGGAGTGCAAAAGCATCTCCGGCTTGTATTTAGCGGGACAGATCAATGGCACTTCCGGCTATGAAGAAGCTGCCGCGCAGGGCCTGATGGCCGGCATCAATGCCACCCTGTCCCTGGAAGGTAAGGATCCTGTAATCCTCTCCCGCTCTGATGCTTACATCGGAGTCTTGATCGATGATCTGGTGACCAAGGGCACCAACGAGCCATACCGGATGTTTACTTCGCGTGCGGAATACCGTCTCCTGCTCAGGCAGGACAATGCCGATGAACGCCTGATGCCCTTAGGAAGGGAACTGGGCTTAGTATCCGACACCCGCTGGCAGGCCTTCCAAAGAATGCTGGAAATCAAAGCTCGGGAAATCAGCTTTCTGGAAGGCACTAACAGCACTCAACATGCTGATCTGAAGGAACCTACCAAGCTGGCTTTACTGCTCAAACGCCCGGATCTTTCGCTATCTGACCTCAGTCGTTTTGGCTACAAAATGCCTGAGGACTTCAGTCCACAGATTCAGGAACGCGTGGAACTGGAGATCAAATACTCCGGCTATCTGGCTCGCATGCATGATGAGCTGGAGCGCCATCGCAAGGCCGAGGATTACGCCATCCCGGAAGACCTGGATTACCACAACATCAAGGCTCTGGCCTTTGAAGCCAGGGAAAAGCTGAGCAGGATCCGACCCCTCAGCATTGCTCAAGCCATGCGCATCCCGGGAGTGAATTATACGGATACCTCAGCGCTCTTGATCTGGCTCAAAAAAGCACCATCGGGAGCTGAAATGAAGCGCGTTGGGCCGATCATTGCCATCCTGATCATCCTTGCCGCTTGTAGCAGGAATAGTACGCAACCCCCAATCCCCTTTACCCATCAATCCCGATCCCTTACTCCCACCTGGTTGCACAGCATCCCGGAAGGTGAGTATATGCCGGGTATCGCTTATCCCGATTTCCATCTTCCGGAGCGCGCCAACGAGCAAGCTAAGGAGTTTGCCGCCATAGCTTTATCCCGCAATCACAGCTCCTACATCGTGGACAAAGAAGCCCTGCTCACACTCGCTGACCATCGGGATATCGATTACAGTTCCAAACGCTTTGACCTGGTGGTGAGCGCTGATCTGGACTATCTGAACTACGCCATGCAAGAGCTGAAACCGGCTATCTCCTATTCAACGGATGGTCTGGAATTAGTCCTCTTTGGCATCAACCCACTACCCCTCAACACCTTAGCCTTAGCTGAAGATACTTCGCTCATTCCTGCCTGGTCAAGGGACCACCTCTGAAACTGGAGAATGACAGATTGATATCGACTGCCCAAGCCCGTGAAGCAGATCTGCCTGAAGCCTTTTTGGCCGCTCAGGAACTTGCTCTGAGACAGATCGGCCAGTACCGTGTACAAAACGTAGCCTCAGTGGTAAGAGACTGGGGCGATGTGCACTTAAGGCAAATGAGCATGGAAACTGTAACCATCAATTCAGCCGCGCGCCTTAGCAAGGCGCATTTCGTGGTCCATGAATATGGGCCCACCCGTTCCTACACCGTTTATCTGCAACTGGAGGCCAAGCCATGAAACATTACGCAGTAATTCCCGCCCGCTATGCTTCTACCCGCTTTCCCGGCAAGCCTTTAGCCCTGCTGAAGGGCAAGCCGATGCTGCAGCACGTGTACGAAAACGTAGTTACCACCCGTCTCTTTGACGAAGTCTTCATCGCCACAGACGATCTACGCATTGCAGCAGCCGGCGAAGGCTTTGGGGCAACGGTAGTTATGACCGATAGCGCGCTGCCCAGTGGCACTGACCGTGTGGCCGCGCTAACCGAAATGATGGAGCCCGATAGCGTTATCGTAAATGTCCAGGGCGATGAACCGCTAATCTGCAAGGAGCCCTTAGCCGCTCTCCTAAAAGCCTTTGAGGATAGCGAAGTGCAGATCGCCAGCCTGATGACCATGCTCGACGATCCTCAAGACCTGATCAACCCCAACATCGTAAAAGTGGTGACCGACACCCGCTTGAATGCTCTCTATTTCTCGCGCTCAGCCATTCCTTATGATCGTGATGGCAAGGCCTTAGCGCAGTATTTCCGGCACATCGGAGTGTATGCCTTCCGCTCTGAAGCGCTGCACAAGTTCGTCGCGCTCAGCCCCGGAACTCTGGAGAACATCGAGAAATTGGAGCAGCTTCGTGCTTTGGAGCATGGTATTCCGATCCGCATGGTGATCACAGACTATCAAGGCATCGGCATCGACAGCCCGGAAGACATGCAAAAAGTAGAACAACAAATCAAGGACTGACACTATGATCAGATGTTTTGATTTCAACAAAGAGGAAAGAGAAAAGAGGATGCAAAGAGTGAATAGACAAGAACTTATGCCGTGCAATGAACTAAATTTAGCAGATAGACAGCTCTCGCAACCGACCATGAAAGTTCGGAGCTTAGGATTGCAGACGTCTCGTCTGCAAAAGCAGCGAAGCAGCTTACTGTTTCTCGGCCTTCGGTCTCGCTCGACACGACCGGGGTCCCCAAGGCGGAGCGAAGCGAAGTCTTGGGGTGGAACAGACGTGTCGAATCCTCTTTTCTCTTTGTTAAGAGTCACTATCCTAAGCCTGTTTACCCTATGCTTCATTGCCCTGAACGCAGCCCCACTCAGGATATTGCACACCAACGACAGCCATGCCGCTTATGAAGCAGGACGAAATGGTCTGGGCGGGTATCTGGCCTTGGAATATCACATAAGTCAAGCTCGTGGCGAAGCGCAAAACTCGCTGTATCTTGATGCCGGCGATATGCAGACGGGCTCGATCTTCTCCTCCCATGGACTATCAAGGCTTACGGGGTGGCGCGGTGCTGGAAGTATTCGGGAGGTTAAACCTTGATGCGGCCTCGCTGGGCAACCACGAGTTCGACGTCTCTTATGACCATGCTAAGGCTATGGTGGACAAAGCTCCCTTCCCGTTTCTCAGTGCCAATATCCTCGATATCGATGGCAGCAGTTTTGGCCGCAGTGCTTACCAAATCTTTGAACGCGGTGAACTAAAGATCGGCGTGATCGGTCTCACAATACAAAGCCTGCCTTTGCGGGTCAAAGCGGAAAACGTGAAAGACCTTACCATCCTGCCTTACAAGGATGCTGTGGACAATATCCTGCCGGAAGTGGATGCCAATAGCGATCTGATCATCCTGCTCACCCACAATGGATGGGAAGCAGACAGCCTGCTGGCTACCCAATTGGACGAGCGCGTGGACATCATCATCGGTGGCCATTCCCACGTGTTTATTGATCAGCCCACCCAAGTGAATGGCATCTATATGCTCTCTGCGGGCAGTCATTTACAGGTATTAGGAGTGGCTGATCTGGAAGTGGAGAACGACCGCATAGTGAGCTTTGAAAACCGTCTGATTCCGCTCAGCGCTGCGCCGGTGGATTATTACAGTGAGCTCAAGGATTTTATGGCCCTAACCATTGGTAAACTGGAAGAAGAGCTTTCCCGCACTGCCGGATATCTGCCCTATCCCTTTGAGGTTGATAAGTTTAAGGTAACAGCCGGTTCCCAATGGATCGCTGACGCGGTGCTCGCTGAATATCCTCAGGCCGAGCTACTCCTTCATCAATAATGGTGGCTTGCGCAAGCATCTTCCCGCGGCAAGGTAAGCTTACGTGATCTGCATGAATACATCCCCTTTGGCAACACCGTGGCCTTCTTTGATTGCAGCGGCGCGGACATCCTGACCGCTCTGGCCATCAATCGGCAAAACGCCATTGATAAACCTTACGACATCATGAGCTCTTCCATAGTAGGTTGGGCTGATGCTCCGCTTGATGCAGCACAACTCACAATCGATGGACAAAGCATTGATCCGAAGCAGATTTACCGCGTCGTTTCACATGATTACATCGTCAGTCAATGGGATAAGTATCTGGGATTCAAGCCAGTGAATGTTTACGAAAGCGGTGATCTCTTTTTGGATGCCATCATCCGGCAGGTGGAACAGCAACTGAAATAGTCTCACCGCGATCACCCAAGATGCTTGAGCTCTGCTTTTGCTGGAGTTTGCTCATATTCTCTTCATGCTATGAGGGGAACATGAGGTAAAGGGAAGATAAAGCCGAGCTGAGTAAATGGGCTGGGGTTGAGGATGACACGACACGGGACGTGTCGAATCCTGCAACCTGCAACCTGCCATCTGCTACCTGCTACCTGCCACCTGAGACTTTGCGTAACAAACGCTCAATCCGATGCTCCACAGCCGCAATCGCCTTGTGATTGAGCATCGCGCGCCCTTTCTCCAGAGCCAGCAGTCTTTCGCTCACCTTTAGGGCAGCAGGATAATCCTTGCTCTTTTCCAAGAGCTTGGCATACTCCAGCATCGAAGGGGGATGCTGCAAATCCGAGGCAATGGCAAAGGAGTCCAGAGCCTCTTCCTGAGCGCCATCCTTCTTGTAGATCATCCCCAGATCATGGAGCACATCAGTCCTGATTTCACCAGCTGCCAGAAGATCCACCAGGATGTGTTTGGCGATGGCATCCTCGCCCTGACTTTGGTAGAGCTTGGCCAGGGCGTGATAATCGATGCGGATGTCCATGCCACCGGGAGGCGGATAGGCGCAACTGTCACAGATCAGGGTAAAAAGTGCCGCGGTGTGCAGGATGTCGTGATGATTGTGGATAAAGATGCGCTTGATCATCTCAGCTTCTCCGGTCATCAGATAGTGGAAATAGCTCTGCGGGATGTCGCTGCCCTCGATGTCCAGTTCTTTGTCCCGAATATGGCCAAGTATATAGTATTCAATGGTTTCCAGCGCGCAGGAGGGCAGTTTCCTTTTCCATAACGCCGCGCGAGATGCAAGAGATCCAGATGCTCCATTTGCCGGATATCCAGCCAGAGCTGATGGTATAGCAAGCGGGATTCCAGCACGGGCACATCGAAGGTTTTGCCATTGAAGGTGATCAGCAGGCTATGGCTCTCCACCAGTTCCCGCAAGCGATCCAGGCTGTGTTCCTCCGCGTCAGGATCGGGCAAAAAGACCTGCTCCACGAAAAACTCACCCTTCTCGTAATAGCCCACACCGATCATGATGGCGATGGTGCCACCCCTTCCCAAGCCTGTGGTCTCCAGATCCAGCACCAGGATGTCTTCCATGCTGCGTTCTTTGGCGCGATCCAGCTTGGCCCAGCTCAATACCAAATCAGGGATTGACTGGGGATACAGGGGCAGATTATCAATCTTGGTGCTCATCGGATAGCCTTCCCGAGTATAGAAGTAGGGATCGGATTGATGGCCGGAAAACTCACCTCCGATCTGGCGCACAAGGCTTTCTCGCAGAAGCTCTTTGAGTTCCTGTGAATAGAGATCGCGATCGCTGTTCATGTCATTCATGGCAAATCCAAGAAAGAGGGGCGAAATATATCGCCCCCATTATTCTATCAAGACCGGAAAAGCTTCAGGATGAAGCTTCTACGAGGCTTAAACAATATGGCCTTTGCCCACGCCACGTACTTTGCAGCCCAGGCCTTTGTACTTATTGATGGTCTCATCGCTGAGGAAGTTTGAACAGTCAACCACCATGGGGCGTTTCTTGCTCATATTCACCAGGTCTTGAGGTTCCAGATTCTTGTATTGATCGTGACCCACGGCAAAGATAACTACATCGGCATCTTCCAAAGTGCCGGCAATGTCTTTTTCCACAGTCACTTCTTCCAGCTCGTCCCAATGTTCCACATAGGGATCGTGAGCGCGAACTACAGCCAGGTCTTTGCGCAGGAATTCCACCAGGGTCTTTGGAAGGGCTATGACGCGTATCACCAACGTTTTCCAGATAGGAAACGCCCAATACAGCAATCTTCAGATTCTTCACATCCTTGAATTCCTTTTTGATGATCTCAATGGTGTGCAAGGGCATGGTGTCGTTGATGTTAACGCTGTTGATCGCCACAGAAAGCTGGCCTTCCACGCCAAAGAGCGCGCCCATTGCCAGTTTGCCAATACGGGATCTTTGGTGAGGCAATATCCGCCCACGCCAAGTGAAGGACGAAGGAGGTTGTCGTGCGTGCCTGACGCTTGCGAATGGCATCGCGCACTTTGAAGATATCCACACCGATCTGTTCGGCAAAACGTGCCCACTCCAGAGTGAGCGCGATATTGGTGGCGCGATAGCTATTTTCCATGGTCTTGGAAAGTTCGCTGGCATTGGTGCTGTCCAGCTGGGTGAGGGGGTAATTCTCCACGTCCAGCACATTGCTGAGGAATTCCCGACAGAGCTCGATGCTCTTGGGGATTCACGCCGGAAAACACGCGCCAGAAATCGCGGATGGAGGATACATACTTCGCGCCCGGCATCACGCGTTCATAGGAATGGGCGACGAGCGGAGGATTGATGGCGATATCGATCCCGCGCTTGGTAAATTCTTCTTCCAATATGGGTTTCACCACCTTCTCGCAAGTTCCCGGAGGCACAGTGGTCTCTACCAAAACCATGCAATCAGGACGGATGTGCTGACCCAGCATGCGGATGCCTTCACGGAAAGCGGTGATGTCGCAGTATCCCTTTTCAGCTTCGCCAAAAGCGGGTTTGGTGGCATCAAGCTGGATATCCACCACCACCACATCGACCAGGCTATAGACGCTGTCTTCACTGGTGGCACGGAAGTTCTTCTTTTCCACCACAGTGCGATGGAAAATCTCCGGCACTTCAGGATCGGATGAG
>JAJOKA010000114.1 GCA_021206555.1 Candidatus Cloacimonadota bacterium
GCTTGGTGCTTGGTGCTTGGTGCTTGGTGCTTGAACTTATACTTATTACTGGTTTATCTCATGTTCTCCTCTTTGCATGAAGAGAGTATGAAACAAGCCCAGGCTAAACCCAAAGCGAAGCACTGGGAATTATAAGGCAATGAGTGAGCCGTTGCCCTCCAAATCTCAGACCTCAAACCTCAGACCTCGCACCTCAGACCTCAGACCTCAGACCTCAGACCTCACACCTCATCCCTCAATCCTCAAACCTAAACAGCGGGAGGATGCATGCCCCCTACATCCTGATCTTCTGCACAATACCTTCTCCACAGTTACGGCATATCTCAAAGGCGGAGCGATTGTTCAGAATCCCTTTACGCATCCGATTCATTTGGGGGCTGTGCCAGAGCTCACTGAAGCTATGCTCCAGGATATTGCCGATGGGGATGGACAGATCCTTGTCATAACAGCAGATGCTGAGTTCGCCATCCCAATTGATCACCGGTTGGGTCCAGAGTCTGCGACAACGATTGAGCAGCCTGGTCTTGAGCTCAAAGTCCTCTCCCCTGCTCTGATAGCGGCTCAGCTTGTGGTTTGTGGGCAGAAACTTGAGATCATCCTTACTATAGATCTGAACGGTCTTAAACTCCAGCTTGTCCACCCCGTTTTCCTTCGCCTTCTGGCGCACGGCAGCTATCTCGTGCTCATTGTGTTTCATGATGATAAATTGCCAGATCAATAGCGGAACGCGGCTTCCCAGTTCGCGTTTGGCACTGGTGAGAGCACGCATATTGTCCAATACCAACCGGTAATCGCCATTGACCCTGTAGGCATTGTAAGTATCTTCCGCGATGCCATCCATGGAGATGATGAGGCGACTGAGTCCGCTTTTGATGATCCGGGCGTGATCCAGCGGTAAACTGGCATTGGTGGAGCTCATGGTATAGAGCCCTTTTGACGCGGCATATTCGATCATGGCATAAAAGTCCGGATTGAGAAAGGACTCCCCCTGATTCCACAGGATGACCATCCCGATCCTCTCCGCCACCTGGTCGATGATGCTCTGATAAGTGGAGAGGGACATCATACCTCGCGCTCTGGTGAGACTGCCATTGCCACTGGGGCAGAGCGGGCAACGCAGATTGCAGATATTGGTGGCTTCGATCATCAGCGCCGGAGGATAGTGGCGCGTGACAGGTTTTTTTAATAGCAGCGATGCGCGATAGTCCAGCCAGGAGCCGATGAGATTTGCCGGTCTTTGACGCTGAGCGTAGGCCTTGCAGAGAAGCGCGATATCACCAACGCCGGACATCTATACTTCAGCCTTATAAAGAAAGCCCAGGCCTAATAGTGCGAAGATCGCGGTGGGGCCCAAGCTGCCCAGATCGGGGAGATAACGCTATTGTAGCCAAGGCTTTGACTGATGCGCACTACGATCAGATAGGAAAAGCAAACTAAAAGTCCCAGCATGAAGACCCAGCCCCGGCCTTTGCTGCGAGTATTGACCGTAGCGATGGGAATGAAGAAAAAGATCACGATCAGGTTTGTGAGGGGATAGGACATCTTCATGTGCAAATCCACGATCTCGCGGCTGGCATCTTCACCCAGTTTGTCTAAACGACCGATATAGTCTCTCAGTTCCCAAAAGGTTAGCGCCAGAGTCTTTTTGGTAATCCGTACAAAGTCCTGGGGGTGCACATCGACCACCGGCATATCAGTGGAAGGCAAAAAGCTCGCGTAAACCTGTCTGCCACTCGCGAAACGGCGGATATCAATGTCCTGAAAGACCCATTTGTCACCATCCCAGGCGGCAGAAGCAGCGGTGACGCGCTCGGTGATCTCCTTGGTCTCGAAATCCACGGTAGTTTTATCGATCACGCGCAGGGTGTTTTTGTATCCATCAAAGAAGCCGAAGTAATAGAAGTCATTTTCAGTACCCTGATAGTGGATGCGCGCTTTGAGCAGCTGGTCTTCGGGTTGTTCCCCTTTGATCTGCACGTTGTATAGCTCGCTGCGAGTGGATTCGGCCCAGGGCAACAGGTATTCACCCATGGCGGCAACGGTGAAGGAGATCAAGAGCCCAATGCCAAAGAGAGGCAGCATAGCGCGCTTGATGCTGATCCCCGCTGCTCTGATGGCCACTGTCTCATTATGCTTGGCCAGGGCATTCATCATGAACAAACCGGAGAGCAGGACGGTGACCGGAGAGGTGAGCACCACGAGGTAGGGCACACGCAAGAGATAATAGAGCAAAGCCTGATCAAAAGAGGCTCCGGCGCGTAATAGCTTCGGCAGATTGTCGATCACATCGATCACGATGAAGACGGCGGCAAAGCTGAAAAAGATGATCAGAAAAGTCTGCATGAACTCCCGAACGATATAGCGATCCAGCCTGCGCATTAGTGTACCACCTCATCGGGAATCTCAGCTTTGCCTTTGCGTAAGTGTTTCAACTTCCACATCAGCACCTGCATATCAAAGAGACTTTTTTCCTTGATCGAGCCATAGATCAGAAACAATGCCAGCACAAAGAACACGAGGTTGGACATCCACATCGAGAGAAATGGATTCAGCAAGCCTTTGTCCGCCAATTGCTCTCCCCCATTCAGGGCCACATAGTAGATCAAAAAGATGATGCTGGATACGCTGAAAGCCATCCCAATCCCGCTGGTGCGGGTCATTAAACCCAGAGGGACACCAATCATAATAAAGATGATGATGGCAAAGGAGAGGGAAAACTTCTTGTGATACTCCACGCTAAGGGAGCGAACACTGCTTTCCAGCTCCAACACGCGGCTTTGAGCCAGCTGTTGCATGGAAAAGAGTCGGCGCTGTTCAGCCTGAGCGGCCATGGGATCCGCGCTGAGACTTCCGGCAGCAATCCTATCCATCAGGCTTTGCAGCTCTTCTCGTTTCATCTGCAATTCGGACTTCTGATTGCTCAGAGACTCCGTCAATTGCCCATAGGTCATCTCGCGGTCGCTGCGATATCCGGATTCAAAAGGATCCGTGCGTTCCCAAATCATCGCACGTTGATGATGTATTCATCAAAACTGCTCACCTGATATTTCCCGCTTCGCTTTCATTTCGCTGTTGCATCTCGCCGTTTTGCAGGATGATGCGTAGGGCATTGCCATCGTTCATCTGGATCATGCGCCCGGATTCGGCCAGGATCATGCGAGGGAAACGGGGATTCACTGCGATCATAGATCAGCACATCTTTCAGGGTCTCTTCATCGTTTTCCGCGCACCAGATGGTGTAGTCCAAAAGATTGTTATACTCACGCTCCTGGATGATCGTCATGGGCTTGTAATAAGCAATTTTGAGCATCAGGTTTTTCAGCTTGTGGTTGGTCTCCGGCAAAAACCAATGGTTAAAATAGACCATGGTCGCGGTGAGCATCAGTCCGGCGAGCAAAAGGGGGCCTAGCATCGCGTAGATATTCACTCCGCTGGACTTTATGGCGATGATCTCGCGATCCACACTCATCCGGCCAAAAGCCAGGATGTGGCCACCAAAACCGCCATGGGGATGGACAAAGCCAGCATTATAGGGTAAGGACAAAGAAAACACTTCCAACACGATCCCCATGGGCAGCTTCTTTTCGATGATCAGATTGAGCAAGTCTATCACCCGATCAATCAAGAGCACGAAGGTCACTACCAGCAGCGAGATCAGGAAAGGGCTGAAGTGCTCACGCAAGATGTAGCGTTTGAGGATCATTGAGGTTTCTCCAACATATCCAGAAAAGCTTCTTCATCGATGATCTTCACTTTGCCCATTTTTTGGCCTTTGTCAGTTTGGAGCCTGCTTTTATCGCCCACGATCAGATAGTCCAGCTGCTTGCTGACTGAACTCAGGATCTTGCCGCCATGGCTTTGGATCAGCTCCTCCATCTCTTTGCGGCCATAATGGTTCAAGGTGCCTGTGATGAGAAAGCTTAGTCCTTCAAGGAGTTGAGAGCTCTGTTGAGCCTGATGTTTAAAGGGCAGTCCCAGCTCCTGCAAAGCCCGGATTTCCTCAATGTTGCGGGGATTTTCGAAGTAATCCCTCAGCGCAAGCGCGATCTTATCCCCCACTTCGGGTACACTGCTCAGTTCTTCGATGTCCGCTGCAACGAGGGCTTCGATATCACCAAAATGCAAAGCCAGATTGCGAGCCGTCACGCTGCCTACGTAGCGAATACCCAACGCGAAAAAGGCTGCGATCGAAGTTTCGGTTTTTGGACTCTGCGATGGCATTGATCAGGTTAGTAGCAGATTTCTCTCCCATGCGCTCAAGCCCGGTCAAATCCGCATATTCCAGTTTATAGATATCGCTGATGCGGCTTAGCAAACCCAGCTCCACCAAACGCGATATCAGGGCCGAGCCCAGGCCGTTGATGTCCATTGCGTCTCGCGAAGCAAAAGTGCTCCAGACTGCGGTTCAGCTGAGCGGGACAGGTGGCTGAGCTGCAATAATCTATGGCTGCATCCGCTTCTCGGCTCAATGGGCTTCCGCAAACCGGACATAGAGTGGGAAAAGAGATGGGCGCAGCGTCCACGTTACGCGCGGATC
>JAJOKA010000076.1 GCA_021206555.1 Candidatus Cloacimonadota bacterium
TCCAAAAAGAGAAGAAGGTCAAGGAAGCCAAAAAGAAGCAGCATGAAGTTGAAGTAAAAGAGATCAAGTTTGGGCCCAATACGGAAGAACATGACTACAACTTCAAGAAGAACAATGCCATTAAGTTTCTTAAGCAACACAACAAGGTGAAGTTCACGGTGCGTTTCCGCGGTCGTCAGATGGCTCATAAAGAGCTGGGATACCGCGTTTTGGATAAGCTCAAGGTCGATCTGGCGCACATCGCTGATGTGGATCAGGAACCGGTATCAGACCGTAACTTACTGTCCATCATCGTAAGCCCCAAAAAAAGACATCGACAGATTTTGGGCAAAGACACGGACAAGGCTGCTACCACCGTTGGCAATGAAGCTGAAGCGCAAGCAGCGCCGGCGGTCGAAGCTCCCAAAACTGCTGCCCCTGAGACCCCAAGCGAATAGCATTGAATCAATAAATGCCGGGCCTCCCATCAATGGAGGCTAAAGATAGATTAAAACAAGGAGATATAAAATGCCTAAGATCAAAACCAATAGATCTGCCGCAAAGCGGTTTAAAGTAACCGGCACCGGTAAGATCGTACGCCATCATGCCAAAAGCGCCCATATCAAAACCAAGAAATCGCCAAAACTGAAACGGAACCTTCGTGCCAGCGCCATCGTTCGCAAAGCTGACGAACAAAGAATCTACCGTATGCTGGTAATGTAAAGGAGAATAAAGATGCCAAGAACTACAAATAACGTAGCAGCCCACCGCAGAAGAAAAAAAATACATGCTGGCAGCCAGAGGCTACTTTGGCCGCAGAAGCAAGACTTACCGCGTTGCCCGCCAAACCGTGGAACGCGCGATGGCGTTCGCCTTTGCTCACCGCAAGCTTAAAAAACGCCAGTTCCGCGCGCTCTGGATCACTCGCATCAACGCCGCTTGCAGATTGAACGATATGAGCTACAGCAAGTTCATCAATGGCTTGCACAAATCCAATATCGAAATCAACCGTAAGACTTTGGCTCATCTGGCTTGGCACGACGCTCCGGCGTTTGCCCGTTTGGTTGAAATTGCCAAAAACGTCTAAGTGATTTTATCCTGCAGAGCCTGCCTTCGGGCAAGCTCTGCAGAAACATGATAGATAAGCACACGAGCTTTTGGCGAAATGTGCTTTTTTCGTTTCTAACCATTAAGTGAACAGATAGGGATAAGACATTGCAAAACCAGCTTGCAACCATGCTCGAGGATGCCGTGCGTGAGATAGAATCCTGCGCGAATGCCAACGACATCCTGAATACCAAAGCTAAGTATCTGGGCAAAAAGAGCTTTCTAAATAGCCTCTATGGCAAAATGCGGGAGCTTGATCCCGAGGAACGCCCGGCCTCGGTAACACTCTGAACGAAGCCAGACAGAAGATAGAAGCCCTTTTGACCGCCAAAAGCAACGCCATCAAAGAGCAATCCTGGCAAATAGGCAATAGTGGCCTTGACTACAGCATGCCGGGTGTGCCGAACCATAGAGGTGGCTTGCATCCGCTCACCATCATCCGTAGAGAAATCGACGAAGTCTTTCTCAGCATGGGCTTTGAGATTGCTGAGGGACCGGATATCGAGGATGAGTTTCACAATTTTGACGCTTTGAACACTCCTGCCGATCATCCTTCCCGCAATCTTGCTGATACCTTTTATATGGAAGGCGGGAAGCTGCTCAGAACTCAGACATCCACCGTGCAAATCCGTGTGATGGAGAGCTTTAAACCACCGATCCGGATCATCTCTCCGGGACGCTGCTATCGCAATGACAAGCCGGATCCCTCGCATTCACCGGTCTTTCACCAGGTGGAAGCCCTGGTGGTGGACAAAGGCATCAGCATGAGCGATCTGAAAGATACTTTACAAAGCTTCGTGGCCATCATGTTTGGGGGCAGAGTTCGCAGCCGGATCAGGCCTCATTTCTTTCCCTTCACCGAGCCCTCCGCAGAGATGGACATCTCCTGTGTGGTTTGCGGTGGATCAGGATGCCGGGTGTGCAAGCAATCCGGTTGGCTGGAAATGGGCGGAGCCGGCATGGTGGATCCCAACGTTTTCGATACCTTAGGGATTGATTCCGAGCTATATACAGGCTTTGCCTTCGGTTTGGGCATCGAGCGGATTGCCATGCTGAAATACAATATCCCGGATATGCGCATCTTGTTTGAGAATGATCTGCGGATGCTGCGCCAATTTAGAGGGGAGGGACAATGAAAGTAGCATTATCATGGCTAAAAAGGTATCTGGATTTGCCGGAGACGGTGGAAGAACTATCCGCTTTGCTCACCTTTGCGGGTATCGAAGTGGAAGCCATAGACGAGATTCCGGCGCTTGATGACACGGTGTTCTCTGCTCGCGTAGTCAGCGCTGAGCCTGTGCCAAAAAACCGACCATTTGAAGCTGTGCAAGGTGGATATCGGTGATCGGGATTATGCCGAAAAAGACGATGATAACTGCATAGCCGTGATCTGCGGAGCGCCAAACTGCCATTCTGGAATGATGGCTGCCCTCGCATTACCGGGATCCAAACTGGGTGAGCTGGAGATCAAGCAGGCCAGGATTCGGGGCATCGTGTCCAATGGCATGCTGTGTTCCGAACGTGAACTGGGCATCTCCGAGAATCACGCCGGCATCATTGAGCTTCCTTTTGATGTGGCCATTGGCACTTCCGTAAACGAACTGTATGCCTTGCCGGATACCGTCTTTGAGCTGGAAATCACGCCCAACCGCAGTGACCTTTTGGGCTACATCGGCATCGCCAGAGACCTTTGCGCCAAGCTTACGCGTGATCTGAAAGAACATGTGGGAAAACCCATTGAGCCTGCATCTGCTGATCTGAAACTGGGGCTGGCGAACCGGGAACCGGAGCTTTGCCCACGTTACACCGCTCGTGTTTTTCAAAATGTGAGAGTGGGGGAGTCTCCCTTGTGGCTTAAGACGGCCTTGATCAAAAGCGGCTTGCGGCCGATCAATAACATCGTGGATATCACCAATTTCGTGATGCTGGAAACCGGGCATCCACTGCACGCTTTTGACTATGATAAGTTAGCAGCGGTAAACCCCGATCAAGGTTATCCGGATATCGTGATCCGCAAAGCGCATCCAGGGGAAGAGATGGTGGCTCTGGACGGACGAAAATATGCATTGGAAGGAGATGAACTGGTGATTGCCGACGGTCAGAAGGCTTCCGCTCTGGCGGGAGTGATGGGCTCAGAATTCTCAGGAATCAGCGCACAAACCACACGGATTGTGCTGGAGTGCGCGGCTTTTCATCCGGCTTCGATCCGCAAGACTTCGTATAAACTGAAGCTGAGCACGGATTCATCCTATCGTTTTGAGCGTCATCTCGCGGCAGAATATGCTGATGCAGTAAGTGCTCGTGCCACCGGGTTGATTCTTGAGCTGGCTCAGGCTGAGCTCTGTGGTGAGCTTTTGGACAGCTGTCCAGCGCAGGCAGAAGACATCTATCTGGGTCTGCGCCCTTCCCGGTTCAGCAAGCTGATCGGATTTGAACTAAGTGATTCAGAGATAAAAGCTTATCTGGGGAGACTGGGCTTCAGCTTCATGCAATATGGCAATCATATCCCCGGGATCATCAGTGATCTGAGCCAGGTATATTGCCATCATGGCGAAGAGATGAAGCTGGGGAAGACCGAGTTTACCGAGTTGGAAGACTGCGATCATAGCCATTACTACAAAGTGCCACCCTATCGCAAAGACGTGAGTCGGGAAGCAGACCTGATCGAAGAACTGGCAAGGCTGGCCGGCTACGACAAGGTTCCGCAGAAGACTGCTCCCCAGCAGATTATGGATCGTCATGCCTACCGCGTTCGCAAGAAAACAATGGATTGGATGGTGAACTGGGGATGTTTTGAAACTCTGAATTACAGCTTTTGCGATCCACGACAGATGCAGGATTTGGGCTATGAGCTTGATCAATTGCCCCTGATCTCACTGGTCAATCCGCAAAGCTCAAATCAATCTGCCATGCGGGTGTCTCTGGTACCACAGCTTCTGACCAATCTGGCCTACAACCTCAATCACGCGGAGCGGGATGTGAAGCTCTTTGAGCAGTCACGAGTATATCACAAATCCGCTGTGGGGCATTCTGAACCGATGCATCTGGCTGCTGTCTTTACCGGAACCAGAGAGCCGGAACATTGGCAAGCCAAAGGTACTCCGATCGATTTTACCTGGGTGAAGGGCTGCCTGGAAGGCTTGCTGACAACCTCGGTCTGGATTTTACACTCAAGCCCTCAGTTCAGCCCTATCACGTATCTGATGAAGCTTTCAGTTATTATTCGGAGTCTGTCAGCTTGGGTAGCATTGGTAGAATCAAGCCGCAAGTGCTGGCCCAATGGGGAATTGACAGCAGCATTTTGAAGCAGGACTGTGGTTGCTGGAATGCGACGTGGACGCGCTTGCCGATCAAAGCCGGAATCGCAGCATGAAATATAGCGAGATTTCCCGTTATCCGGCGGTAGTCCGTGATCTGTCTTTTTTTGGCTCCCTTGAGCGTGCGTTTATGAGGATCTGCGTGACTCCATTATGGAGCTTGATCAGGGCTTGGTGCGCGAGGTTCAGCTCTTTGACGAGTATCGCTCAAAGCAAATCCCTGAAGGATTTAGAAGCCTCAGTCTGCACATAGTTTTGCAGGATCAAGAAAAAACATTGACAGATGAACGCGCCCGGCAGCTGATGAACTCAGTGCAAAAAACACTTATCGAAAAATACGAGATTAGATTGAGGTGAGAATGGAAAGTCCCATACTGAACCTGCAAGAGCGCTTGCAGAAACTGATTGATCAATACACGGCAGATAAAAAAGGTGATGGAAGAGCTGAAGAAAAAACTGCGCTGAGCTCAGCGAAGAAAACATGCAGCTCTTTGCTCAGGTGGAAGAATATGCCAAACTGAGCAGCGATTCAGACGCGCAACTGAAGGCCCTGCAGGAAGAGCATAATGCTCTAAAAGCCAAGCACGAAGAATTGCAGAATATGCTCTTTGGTATCGAGAACTTTGCCGATGATGCCATTAAGAAGATTGATAACATCTTTCCTCTCTTAGAGGATGGAGAAAAATAACATGCAATCCGTAGAGGTGGAGATTTTTGGACGCCGGTTTCGCCTGCGCAGTGACGATCCCACCCGCACCCAAAAGATAGCTGCTGATCTTTCCAAGCAGCTTTATGACATATACGAGGAAAGCGAGCATCTGGATTTTGCCCGTTTGCTGCTTCTGGCTTGTTTCAAACAACAGGAAGACCTTCAGTTGGTACTGGAAGAGAATGAAAAGATCAGAGCAGAATTGGAACGCATGAACCAGATGATCGAAAAGATAGTCTCGATATGATATTTTGCCTGCGGAATTCGTGATATGATTTGCAAAAAGCCATAAGAATAATAGGGAGTCGGGCCATGGGTGGCGTGCGTGCCGGCCAGTTCCGGATACATAAAGCCCATCAGGTAGATTCCCATCTATGCATACTTGGCTTTGTATAGTCAAGCATACACGGTTCACGCGGGCTTTAATTCCGCTATCCCCATCCGGGGAGCGTAAATAGATTGAGGAAGTAAAAATGAACCCATATATTCTGGGAGCCTTAGGCTTAGTCTTGGGCTTTGTGCTTGCCGTGGTGATCTACCTGGTCAAGCGCAACAGCTCATTCAAGGTAGTATCTCAAGCCAATGAGATTGCAGAAAACATCAGACGGGATGCCAAAACCGAAGCTGAAACCATCAAGAAAGAAGCCCTATTGGAAGCTCGTGAAGAATGGTTCAAGCAAAAACGCATTCTGGACGAAGAAGTAAAAGAGCGTCAACGGGAACTGAGGGCGCAGGAAAAGAAGTACAACGAGCGCCTCGGCAGCTTGGATAAACGGCTTGACTCTTTGGATAAAAAGGAGACCAGCCTCACCGAACAGGAGCGCAAGCTGAAAACCAAAGAAGACGAATTACAGGAAAAGAAGAGAGAATACGACGTCATTTTGAATGAGCAAAAGAGCAAATTGGCAGAAGTAGCCGGCCTGTCCCGCGAGGAACTTTGGAGCGCTTGCGTACAGAACTGATCAATACAGCTCGGCAGGTGGCGGCTAATGATGCTAAACTAAGTATCGAACAGCTCAAGCTGGATGCCAGCAAAAAGGCCACAGAGATTCTTTCCACAGCCATTCAGCGGATGGCGGTTGACCATGTATCTGAAACCACGGTATCCGTAGTATCTTGCCTTCGGATGAAATGAAGGGACGCATCATCGGTCGTGAAGGGCGCAACATCCGTACCTTTGAGAAAGCTTCGGGAGTTGACCTGATCATTGACGACACCCCGGAAGCCGTGGTGCTGTCTTGCTTTGATCCGGTGCGGCGTGAGATAGCCAGATTGTCTTTGGAGAAGCTGATTTCGGATGGTCGCATCCATCCCGGTCGCATCGAAGAAGTGATCTCCAAAACCACCAAAGAAATGGATGAAACTCTGATCAAGATCGGTGAAAAAGCCGTGCTTGAGACTAATATCCACAATATCTCGCCCAACCTGATCAAGGTCTTGGGACGCCTGCATTATCGCACTTCATACGGGCAGAATGTTCTACAACACTCCATCGAAGCTGCCTGGATATGTGGAATTCTGGCCACGGAAATCGGTCTGGATCAGGAAACCGCGCGCAGAGCCGGACTGTTGCACGACATCGGCAAAGCTGTGGATCACGAATTTGATGGCACCCACGCCATCATCGGAGCTAATCTGGCGCGGAAAAACGGTGAAGGCAAGCTGATCGTGAATGCCATCGAAGCGCACCATGAAGAAGTGGAGGCTACATCCGTCTATGCCGCTCTGGTTCAAGCCTCTGATGCCATATCTGGTGCACGCCCCGGGGCTCGACGCGAAATGCTGGAAACCTATATGCAACGTTTGGCCAAGCTGGAAGAGATCGCGAACAGCGTAGAAGGCGTGAACAAATCCTACGCTATTCAGGCCGGACGTGAACTGCGCATCATCGTGGAACCCAGCATGATCGAGGAGAATCAGACTCCGCTTTTGGCCTCCGAGATAGCAGCCAACATCGAAAAACAGGTGCAATATCCAGGCCAGATCAAGGTTACAGTGATTCGTGAAACCAGACAGATTGCCATGGCGAAGTAGATGAGAATCCTCTTCTTTGGTGATGTCTTCGGAAAACCCGCCAGAGCTTTGCTGCTGCAAGAGCTGCAAAACCTGAAAAGTGAGTTTAACCCAGACTTTGTGATCATCAATGGAGAAAACCTCGCTGACGGCAAAGGCCTCACGGAACGTGTCGCAAAACCCTTATGGCAAGCCGGAGTGGACGCCATGTCCAGCGGTAATCATCTTTGGGATCGCGAAGAATCAATAGAGTATATCATCAAAGAGCAGCGCATTGTTCGCCCGATGAATTACCCGAGCCCAACCCCCCGGTAACACATTATGCAGACTGGAAAAGGAACACTTAAAAACTCGATCTCGTCTGCTATTCCGGGCAAGTGTTTATGCTCCCTGCGACTCGGCTTTTCATGCCTTTGATGCTTTTTTTGGCATCACGGGAGCAACCGGATGTACCGATCTTTGTGGATTTTCACGCGGAATCAACCGCAGAGAAACGGGCTTTTGGATGGCATCTGGATGGTAAAGTGGCAGCTCTGGTGGGCACCCACACGCATATCCAGACTGCCGATGCCGAGATCTTGCCCCATGGAACAGCATATATCACCGATGTGGGGATGACCGGCTCGCATGAAAGCGTGATCGGCGTAAAGAAACACATCGTTTTGGAACGCTTTCACAAACTGTGTGCCCCCACAGATTTGAAACATCCGACCGAGGGCTGATGATCAATGCCGTAGTGATCGAGATAGACGAGAGCAGCGGGAAAGCCATCAGTATCCAAAGCATTAGAAGAAAGCAGGAGTTGATCTAATATGGATAAAGTACTTGCCGGGAAAGCCATTGCTCTGACAATCAACCGAGCATCCAAAGCTTTGATCGCGGAGCACGATCTGGAACCCGAATGCTCTTGATCCAGGTGGGGGAAGACCCCGCCAGTTCTTACTACGTTCAAAGCATCATCAATACCGCGGACAAGCTTGGCTGCAAGGCAGAGCTCCTGTCTTTACCCGCCGACAGCTCACAGCAAGAGCTTCTGGCCACGATCAAGACAGCCAATTCTGACCCCGGAGTGCACGGCATCATGATTCAGAAACCACTGCCTAAAAGCTTTGATGACACGGAGATAAACCTTAGCGTGAATCCGGATAAGGATCTGGACGCTCTGCACCCTCTGAATCTGGGCAAAATCATGATGGAAACCGATGGCTTTCTGCCCTGCACGCCAGCCGCGGTCTACTTCACCATGAAGTATTACGGCATTGATCCGGTGGGCAAGAATCTGGTGATCCTGGGACGCTCAAATGTGGTGGGCAAACCCCTGGCCAATATGCTATTGTGGAAGAAGATGAACGCCACTGTAACCGTTTGTCACAGCCGCACCACCGATTTGGCAGATATTTGCCGCAAGGCGGACATCCTGATCTCAGCGATCGGCATTGCCAATTTCGTAAAGGCAGACATGGTGAAAGAAAATGTGATATTGATCGATGTGGGGATAAATGAGCTGGTGGCAGCTGACGGCAGTAGCAGTTACGTGGGCGACATTGATTATAATGCCTGCTATGACAAGGCTTTGGCCATTACTCCTGTCCCCGGAGGAATAGGGAGAATTACTACATCATTACTCTATTTGAACCTCGTATCTGCCGCCATGCTGGCAGCTGGGATAAATAAAAGTGTTGACGAATATATCGGCATCATATTTAGTGAAAACCATAAGAAATTATAACCTGATGTTTGGGAGGACCGATGAATTTTAAGAGTTCTAAACTCTTGGCAGTCATCTTAATACTCGTAGCAAGTGCGCTTGCTCTTACCGGTTGTGGTAAATCCGGATCGCGTTTCGCGAACGTATTACCCACGATCGAAATAACGTCCTACGAAGGGTGGACATACAACAATGTGCCATCAAACGTAGATACTCTTAGCCACACCTATTCATTCCAGCAACGGATTTATTGGCATGCCACTGATCCTGATGGTGTGATAGCCGGCTATGCCTTCAGAGTGCTTGATGAAAACCGCAACCCCATCTCCAGCCCCGGTTATCAGTACATCAGTATTGATGATGATCTCACCCCGCCGGAACTGCTGCAAAAGCATGGCAACGGTTGGGCCATTCACTATATGCCGGGAGCGGATCAGAGCTACTCTTTGGACGATCCTCAAGCAAGACGCACGATCTGGACTTCCAGAAAGTATGCAGTGATCAATTTCCCCTCCGCGGATGAAAATGGCAATCCGATCGACAAAATATCCTATTTTGAAGTAGTGGCCATCGACAATCGTGGCGGTATTACCGAGATTCCTGCCTGGCGCAAGTTCAGAACCAATTCACCTCGCCCCACCTGCACAGTCAGCACCACAAAGGGTAATCCCAATGGTGGCGCAGTGGGAAGCGGCCTGAAGCTTAGTTTCACCATGCAGGATACCGATCCCTTCATTTCACCGATTCCCTACAAGTTTGAGTTCAAGATGATGAAAGTAGATGCAGACGGGGATGTAATCCCTGGCACCGAAACGGATTGGATCAGCACCGACAATCAGCCCCATATCAATGAATACCGCCTTACGCGTTACACCGATCCACCCCTTACCTATGACTTTGATGACAATGGCAATAGCCTTTCTACCACCAAGATCATCGCTCGTGCCACCGATATGGCCGGTGTGCTTTCTGAAGTGGCTCAAACTCTGCCACTCACCTTCAAAGTGAAGCCCGGTTTCCGTCCTCATACCCAGTTCTATTCCAGGAAGATTCTGGCTTTAGGTGATAATCACTATGAAGACTGGGGTGATGATACCACTCCTGAAGTGCTGCCTTTCACCATTATCCAGGGTAGTCAACGCTATGCTACATCATTCTTCCGCAATACAGAGAATTTGCGAACCCTGGTTTACAGCCACAATCTCAAAGCTTATATCCGTTGGGGTTGGTATGGCGAGTATGCCACGGTGACTACAAACGGTACCAGCTATGAGTATGATGACCCTTATGGCAAAAAAAGTGGACGTCGTGCTGGATCGCAACACCCGGCAGAACTATTTCAGCGAGATCACACATTTCGATATCCGCTATGACGATGAACCCTTTAACTTCCCGCCCTTTGCCAATTCAATCCAAGTGGATCCTGATGGCAAACGCTGGTTGAGAATCCCCATTCAATCCCCGCTCCTTCAGTCCATTGTGCTTACCGGTTCTCAGATGGATCCCGGTCACCACAAGTTTGAGATTCGTTGCGTGGATCTTCAAGATGAATATGATCCGATTCCGGCGGTTATGGAATTTGAAGTGGTGCCATTCGTAGAACCGGCACAGAGATCCGGCATCCTGGTGATCGATGATGATGTGGATAATGCCAGTTCCTCTCCGGAAGCAGTTGTGAACGCAAAGTACGAAAACATGCTTTCTGATCATACCAATGTTACCATGATCAAACGCAGCTTTGGCACCACGCAAGCCGATACCTATGGTGACGTTCGTAGCAGGCATCTTGCCTTCAGCGATCTCATGCAATACAAAACTGTTATTTATCACAGTGACAACCCCGGTGAACGCGGTAACCTGGATAAAGAAGCTGATGGCCTGGCGCTATACCTTCTGAATGGTGGAAATCTTGTGGTTTCTCACACCCAGTTGCTGGCTTCGGTGCTCACTGAAGTTTCCAAGGGCGGTGTGCGCACCACGATGCTTCGCCACATGGGTCTTCCGGATCAACCGCGAATGCTGTTTGTGAGCAACAACTTCCTCACAAATCCCTTCTTCCAGTATGCCCAGGGCGCGCAAGGCTATCCGGCAGTCAATCTCCAATATGGCGATCCTGCCAGCTTCAACGCACTGGTGAATCTCAGACAAGGCCTGTCCGCTGTGTCATATTTCCCCAGCTTGGGAAGCGGCCAAGCCATCTATACCTTTGGTTGCAAACCGGTGGACTACAGTGCCTTCCCGCCCACCCAGGCACAGTTTGATCAGTACCATGGACAGATCGTGGGTGTCAAAAATAATACGCACAGCGGTGGCAAGGTCTTTACCTTCAGCTTCCCGCTATCCTATATGCGTGACGCTGATACCAAAGCCATGATGAACAAGGTGCTTAGCGAAATCCAATAATCCCAAACAAGATATAAGTCAAAAGACCGGTCAGCATGGCCGGTCTTTTGCTTTCCCCGTACCGAAGCTACAAGATTAGGCGGTACAGCGACCGCCTGTACAGTATGGCGCTCGCCCGAAGCGTCCTATCGTTACTTAGCTTTCCGAAGTTCCGAGAATCCGATGATCAAAAGAATACGGAGCTTATGATAGCTCCGTTACGAGAAGCCCGTGGGCGACGGATCTTTTTCCACACCTCAAACTATAGGTTTGGGCTCAATTTATGCTCTACTTTATCTCATGATGCTCTCATATATTGAGGGGAACATGGGCTAATGTATAGGTAAACTAGGGCTGATAGTGCAAGTAGGGAAGCAGATGAGAGTCAGAGCCCCTTGCTAGCCTGACCGCCACTCGATAGTCTCTCAAGGAGTTCCCCAGCCCGGCTCAGGAATCTTTGAGAGGCTGTGAGGAGGCGGAGGGGAGATGAGCCTGCTACACGGCTATCAACAACATCGCTATGGGGGAGAGGAAAAATCTCCACACCTACATCAAGCTGTAAGTGCAAGATAATCAGTACGATAAAGATGCGCTGCGCAAAACGTTCGTGGTTCCCGGCATCTGGCATGGTCTCAAAGCTCCATCCGGCAAGCGAAAGATCATTGACAGAATGCGGCCTTGCGCTATCCGTGCACACTTAGGTAAATTTCATGGAGTACAAATGAGTAAACAGAACAGGACAGCTATAGAGCCCACTCGCGAAAAGAATTATGCCGAGTGGTACCAGCAAGTGATCAAAGCTGCAGATTTGGCAGAAAATAGCGACGTGCGCGGATGCATGGTGATCAAGCCCTGGGGCTATGCAATATGGGAAAACATCCAAAGGGTACTGGACGGCATGTTCCGTGAGACCGGTCACCGTAATGCCTATTTCCCCATCTTCATCCCCAAGAGCTATTTTGAGAAGGAAGCCGAACACGTGGAAGGCTTTGCCAAGGAATGCGCGGTGGTCACACACTCCCGTTTGGAAGATGATGGCAATGGCGGCCTCAAGGTTGCCGGAGAGCTCACGGAGCCATATATCGTGCGCCCCACCAGCGAGACCATCATCGGCGCATCCTTTGCCAAATGGGTGAATAGCTATCGGGATCTGCCTTTGCTCATCAATCAATGGGCAAACATCGTACGTTGGGAGATGCGTACCCGGCTCTTTCTACGCACCGCGGAATTTCTCTGGCAAGAAGGGCACACAGTGCATGAGACCCAGGAAGACGCGATGGTGGAGACCAGAAAGATGCTGGAAGTATATGCCGAATTTGCCTCAAACTATCTGGCGATTCCGGTGATCACGGGCGGAAAAGACCGATAGTGAGCGTTTCCCCGGCGCGGTCAATACCTATTGCATCGAAGCTATGATGCAGGATAAGAAGGCCTTGCAATCCGGCACCTCGCACTTTTTGGGGCAAAATTTTGCGCATGCCTCCGGGATTAAGTTCCAAGGCCGCAACGGAGAATTTGAACATGCCTGGACTACCTCCTGGGGCGTTTTCCACCCGGCTAATCGGAGCTTTGATCATGGCGCATAGTGATGATAACGGCCTGGCCTTGCCACCCAAAATTGCCCCTTCCCACATTGCCATCATCCCCATCTATCGCGATGAAGATGAACATGCCCAGGTGATGGGCATGTGCCGTGAGATTGAAGCGCTGTTCCACAAAGAGCATTTTGAGGATATCAGGATATATACAGAGCTGGATGATCGGGATTTGACCGGTAGCGAACGCAACTGGCATTGGATCAAAAAGGGGATTCCCTTGCGCATCGAAGTGGGCCCGCGTGATGTGGCCTCCGGTTCTGTAATGCTGGCACGAAGGGACAAAGAGCCACGCGAGAAGATCAGTGTGCCTTTGACCGAACTGAAAGAAGTAGTGCTAAAGAGTCTGAAAGAGATTCAAGATTTCTACTATCAAAGAGCACTGGAGTTTAGAACCGCAAACACAGTTAACATCGATGATAATAAGGAGTTTTATCGCTACTTCACACCCAAGAACCAAAACCAACCCGAGATACATGGCGGTTTTGCAATTCGCATTGGTGTGGAGATCCGGCCTGTGAGGAGCGCATCAAGAATGATCTCAAGGTTACCATTCGCTGCATTCCTTTTGACGCTCCGGATGAAGATGGTTCCTGCATTTGTTGCGGCAAGGCCTCTCAACGTCGGGTAATCTTTGCGAAGTCCTACTAAAAGATGAGTTTACATAGCATAGTCATCAGTATCGGCAATGAGCTTTTGCTGGGTCGCACGCTGAACAGCAATCTCAGCTTTTTGGGAGCTGAGCTATCCCGCTTGGGCATCCCTGTGCTGAGAGCGATCTGCGTGCAGGATGACGCAACTGAGATTATGATGGCCTTGGGTGAGGCCTGGCAAGACGCTGATGTGGTGATCACCACAGGCGGCTTGGGCCCCACTGAAGACGATATCACCCGAGAAGTTTTGGCCGCTTTCTTTGGCCGGGAACTGAAGCTTGATGACGCTTTGTGGGAAGAAATCCGGGAGATGTTTATCCGACGCAAGCTGGATGTTCCGCTTTCCAATCAGGCGCAAGCCATGGTACCAGAAAGCTTCAATGTCCTTCATAACGCGCGTGGAACTGCGCCCGGTTTGCATTACCATGAATCCGGAAAGCATCTGTTTGCCCTGCAAGGAGTTCCACTTGAGATGAAAGGCATCTTTACTGATCAGATCACGCCGATCCTCAAGGATGCCTTTTCCGAAGCGAAATCTGTATTACAGAAGGACTTTCATACCTTTGGCATCGGAGAATCAGCTTTGGCTGAAAGACTTTCGCGGGATGATCTGCCAGATGGACTTACCCTGGCTTGGTTACCTCAAACGGGAAGAGTGGATCTCAGGATTTACGGAAGGGAACAGGAAGCCCTGGCTGAAGCAGAGCAAGTGATTATGCAAAAAGCGGGGAACTACATTTGGGGTGTGGATAAAGATGAGCCGGCGCAAAGCTTGGTGTCAATGCTCAAGCAACGTGGTTTGAGGATCGCAATTGCTGAATCCTGCACAGGCGGGCTTTTGCAGAAATACATCACCGACGTTCCGGGAGCATCTGAAGTCTTTTTGGGGTGGTGTGGTGAGCTATGATAATAGCATCAAAGAGAGAATCTTGGGCGTGAGCCCTGCCATCCTCGAAGCGCATGGAGCGGTATCTTCCGAGTGTGCTCAGGCCATGGCTGAAGGCACTCAAAGGCTTTTTGAGACTGAGCTCGCCATTGCGATCACCGGAATTGCCGGCCCCGATGGCGGTAGCGCGGACAAGCCGGTGGGGACTGTGCATTTTGCCTTCCGAAACGGTGAGCATGGCTTTGCCAGGCACTTGTTGCTCTTTGGAGACCGCGAGAGCATCCGCCATAAAGCCGCTGAGGCCGCGATTCTATTGTTATTCAATGATCTGAGGGAAGAGAAGGAATGAAAGTATTGATTATAGGAAGCGGAGGCCGGGAGCACGCTATCGCGGATGCCTTTGGCCGTAGCTCCATCTGCGAAAAGCTATATGTGAGCCCCGGAAATGCCGGGATCGCCATCGAGCACGAGTGCCTTGCGTTGGATGATCAACACAAGATATTATCCTTTTGCCAAAAAGAGGGCATCGATCTCGTCTTTATCGGCCCGGAGCAACCCATTGCCGAAGGGTTATCCGATTTTTTGAGACAACACAAAGTCAAGGTGTTCGCGCCATCGCAGGCAGCAGCAAGGTTGGAAACTTCCAAAGCCTTTGCCAAAGACCTGATGCAGCGTCACCAAGTGCCCACGGCACGTTATCAAATGGTGTATGACATTACAGAAGCCAAAGCTGTGCTTGCTGAATTTTCACTGCCGGTGGTATTGAAAGCTGACGGACTTGCCGCCGGAAAGGGAGTGGAGATTGCCCATAGCTTTGAACAAGCTGTCACAATCTGCCGGGAGCTACTGGCCCAAAAAAGCGGTAGCACGGGTGTCCTGGTGGAAGAATTCTTAAAAGGATGGGAAGTTTCGCTATTTGCTATTACAGATGGAAGAGATTACCAAACCACGCTCTTTGCGCAGGATCATAAACAATTATATGACAATGATCTTGGCCCCAATACGGGCGGCATGGGAGCGTATTGTCCGGTTGCTGAGGCAGAGCCTTATCGCAAAGCGATAGAACAGGATATTCTGAAACCTGTTCTGGCTGCGATGCGAGATGAGGGTTGCCCCTATACAGGAGTTCTCTATTTGGGATTGATGATCACCAAAGAGGGACCAAAAGTAATCGAATTTAATTTGCCGTTTCGGAGATCCGGAGACTCAGGCTCTGCTGCCACTTTTAAAGACTGATTTTGTTGAGGTGTGCAGAGCAGTGACGGATAGTGAAGTAGCAAAACTGAAGCTTGAGTGGGAGGACTCTGTATCAATGGCAGTAGTCCTGGCCGCGCAAGGATATCCCGGTACCTACCAACGCGGGATCAGGATCGAACAGATTGATCTGGAAAGCAAGGCCTATTACGCCGGAGTGACAGGTTCAGATGGTGGCATAGTCAGCAGCGGAGGCAGAGTTCTGAGTTTGGTAGCCCAAGCCGTCAGCATTGATGAAGTCAGACGAATTGTCTATCGTGACGTCGAGCGCTTTATCGGATCTGGACTGATCTGCCGCAAAGACATAGGTAAAAGGGATAATACTCTTGATTAATGGAGTACAGATGAGAACATATATTATTTCAGTGCTGATGCTTATACCTGTCCTGGTATTTGCTTCGGCAATCACACTCTTGAGTGAGAGCAAAGACCATCTCACACTCAGATTTGAATTACCGGAATACCGGCTGGAAGAGCTGAACATATCCGGAAGAAAGTATCAACGTATCATGTGCGATGAGAGCATGGTGCTCGCGGAAGAAGGTTACCCGGAGTTACGCGTCTTTTCTACAGCGGTGGGACTCCCCATCGATGGTTCCGCGTCAGTAAGCATTGTGGGAACCAGGAGTATCACGATTCCGGATGTGGATCTAGTGCCTTCCGTCACCATGGTGTTGGATCAGGAAACTCCATCCTACAAGTATGTGCAGGATTTCCGGGCATACAGCAGTTCGCAGCTCTATCCCCTGCAGATAGCTCGTCTGCAAGACGCTGCCTTCATTGGAGATCGGCGTTTTGCTCCGTTGCAGATCTCTCCCTTCCAGTATGATGCCAAAAACCGCAGCTTGGTCGTGCATACTGAGTTTGAGATCAGAGTCAATCTGCAAGGTAGCAAGTCAACTTCACCGGATTGGCAGATCAGTGAGAACCCCATAGACCTGGCAGCAGACAGCTTCTTTATCAATAATGCCAGCTCGAGAACAGTGGCGCCTTCCCAAGGTTAAAAGCTCAGCATTATGAAAGCCCAAAAAACTCACTGACCCAGATATCTGAGATTCAATTTGTGGTTGATAGCGAAGGCATATACAAGGTAGGGTATTCCGAGCTCAAACAATATATCGGTGAAGCCAGTGATTCCTTGGGCATGGATATGGCGTGGAATATCGATAACATTGATCCTCGCTATCTGGAACTGAGCGACGAAAACGGACAGGTTCCCCTTCACTTTTATGGTGAGGAAGATGGCAGCTTTGATTCCGGTGATTACTTCGAGTTCTTCGGAGATCGCCATTATGGAGACAGCACTTACTTTGATGATTTTACCGCTGAGAATGTTTACACCCTAAAGCTCAAAGATACCTTTGGAGCCCGCATGGTGGTGGAAAACGGTGGCCTCATTGTCAATAATCCCCTGCAATACATGCAGGCAGATGCCTATGAAGAAACAGTGCACTTTGAACAGCAGTTGGTGAGTGACAAACTTGGACGAGGCTGGACTTCTCTAAACCCAAACTTCTATCGGGAAGACGTGTGGTTCTGGAAAAAGATCAATGCTCCCAATCTGGAGATCGTACCTATTGAACTGGAGTATCCCATTGATAGCACGATTCGTACGGCCAGCACCAAGATTGTGTTGCATGGACTTACTTACAAGGAAGACATGTCAGCAGGGCAATTTGACCACGAAGCTACCATCAGGCTGAACTCGGCCATGGTAAACAGCCATTCTTGGGTGGGGCAGACGGAGAAGATCTTCTACAATCAGAACCCGATCTCAAACTCATTCCTTCGGCATGGCACCAATAATGTGTACATCAGCCTTTCCGGAAATACTGAGATGGGTGACCGTGAGCAAGTGCTGTTGGATTACATCCAGCTTAAGTATTGGCGTGAGTACAAAACCAGCAGGGACTACATCAAGTTCGAAAAGCCTTCTCACCGCCCCAATGGTCTGTTCCAGTTTGACATCCAGGGATTCTCTTCCCCCAATGTGTCGGTATATAAGATCGGCTCCAGCATCTTTACCAATTTGCAGATAGAGCCTTTCAATATCGATGGCGCAGCTCCATGGACAGTCAGCTTGCAGGACAACGTGAGCTCTCAGGCTGTACGCTATTACGCGGTGGAAGAAAGCTCGAAGAAAAGCCCCAAGTTGATGCGCCTGAACACTCCTTCAGACTTGAAGAATCCCATGAACGCGGCCAATATGATCGTGATTACGCCTTACGAATTTATGGAGTCTGAAGGCACATTGCAGCTGAAGAACCTTTGGCAGAGTGACGGACATCTGGTCAAGATCGTTGATATCCAGGATGTTTACGACGAGTTCAATCATGGCATAGTCTCCGCGGAAGCGATCCGCGACTTTCTGAAATATGCCTATAATAACTGGAATAGCCCTCAGCTTTCGCACGTAATGCTCTTAGGCGAAGGCATCGACGACACCCGGGACAACAGCCCCAGTCGCAGGTTCAACCTCATCCCGGTGAAGAAGACCTGGACTTTCAAGCATGGCGCCACTGCCAGCGACACCTGGTACGGTTGCCTGGTGGGAGATGATACGGTTCCCGACGTCGTGATCTCCCGCTTGAATATCTGGACGCATGAACAGATTTTGGATTATGCGGTAAAAGCAGACCGCTATCGCAATACCCCTCTGACAAGCCGTTTGTGGAACAGCCATGTAACGCTTACTGCCGGAGGCAAGATCACTGATGGTAACGATATCTTTGCCCAGCAATCCGAGCGCATCCGACGCAAAACCATTCCGAAGGATTACCGCGTAACCAGAGTTTACACCTCCACGCAAACCGTGAGTCAGGACTACTTTGGTGGTACCTTCAACCTCAAGGATGCCATCAATAGCGGCACTCAGTTTGTGCAGTTTATGGGTCATGGTGGCGGTCGCGTTTGGGCCGACTACAACCTCTTTAATTTCAATGATGTGGCTACCCTGAACAACCAGGTTTACCCTGTTGTACTGTCTCTGGCTTGTTACGCATCAGCCTTTGATACCAATGGCGCTTCATCGATATCGGAAGCCCTGGTATTGCAGCCCAATAAAGGCGCAATCGTAGCCTTGGGCTTTGCCGGTCTGGGCTATCTGGATCATGATGAGACTTGGGGTTATGCCTACAACGAAGCTGCCTTCATGCACGACTTTTGATACTCTGGGCGAAGCATACATCTACGCTTTGGCCAGATACTATACCACGGTGTCTTCCTCTGCCGCCAGATACGCTCTGACCTATGGCTCAGCATACTTGGGTGATCCCTTGATCAAGCTGAACAAGCCCATTGGGAATATGGCCGTCAGACCGCTTAACCCCAATCCCCAACCCGGAGAGCAGATCACCATCCAGGCGGAGTTTCCTACAAACGTAAACTCAGCTCGTTTGTATGTGATGAAGCAGAACGAGAAGATACTGAACGTGCCTTTCGATCTGCCTGTGATCAACGGAGTATTTAACGCCACCTACAACGTGCCGGATACTGAGAACAATGTGAACCGCAAAATCTATGTGGCAGGCTATTCTGCTGACAAAGAATACGTGGGACACAGCGGATTCGGCATCGGAAGACCCACCGCATTTCATCATGCGCTCAGCCCTGCGCATCCGGCATATACAGATTCCATCGGTTTTACCGCAAGAGTCTTCTCTCCCCTGCCCTTGATTTCCATGGAATGTAGAGTCCGCACTGACAGTCTCTTCACTGCAAATGGCTGGGTGATAATCTGGGAAAGCATCCCCATGCAGATGAGCGCGGAGGACAGCAGCATCTGGGAAACTACTCAGAAGCTGCGCAAATTCCCCACCGCAAAAGAGCTGTTCTTCAAGTATCGCTTTGTAGATGAAAGCGAAGCAGTGTATGAATCTGAGCTCTACTCCCACCAGATTGCTGGCCCGGATTTGTTCTTGAGAGACATCGTGTTAGATACAGCCGACGGAGTGCCCAAGCTCAAAGTAAAATCCACCAATATTGGCAATGCTCCCTCTCTGACCACAGACCTCAGGTTGTACTATACCCCTCAGGGAGGTAGCTTTACCCTGGCTTCTACTCAGGATTTTGCCCCTCTTGAAGTAAATGAAGAACGCTGGGACACGATCATGCTGGATGCTATCCCCAATGGGAACATCACGTTTGACGTGCGGGTGAACATCACCAGTGTCTTTGCCGAGTGGCATCTCTTTGTGAATACCAATAACTACATCACGCTCACTGTGCCCTTCAATTACTTTAGTGTGGACAGCAGTGGGGGTGAGTATAGCAGTGTGGATAACAACTTAAGCTGCGTAGTGCCTGCGTCATTTGTGCAAAGCGGCAGCATCGGCATGGCCATCAATACCTTAAGCCCTTTGCCTCCTCTTAATCAGCCGGATGTAAAGAGTATAATGCTGCGCAACAACGATGCCTTTACAGCAAACCAGCTTTCCATACCATACGATATCCAGATTCTGGATCCCACATTGGTGGATTCTCTGGGTGTCTTTACCAACGGGATGAGGCTGGATCTCACATTCAGATATCACAATAGTGATCCCGACACTCAGCTCTATGAAGGCGATAACAGCTACAAGATCTATCGCTACAATCAGGAATTTGCCAAGTGGATCTTGATCGGTGGCCACGTCTCAGTTACTGGCGACTTTGTGAACTTCGAAGTGAGCAGAGCGGGTATCTATTCTCTGTTCCGGACACTGACACCATGGTTCCCTCCGTGGACGTGCACGTGCAGGATCAGGAGTTTACCATCGGCGGATACGTTGCTGGAGACGGAGTGATCTCTCTCCTGCTCAGCGATGCCAATGGGATCGATGTGATCGATGATTCCATCCGGCTCTTTATGAACGGAACCGAAGTAGCTCCCAATGACTTTGTGATCAGTATCAACAAAGAGAATATCAATCGGGTTCCGATCAAGTATCAATTGGCCTTAGGGCGCGGTAACCATGAATTGAAGGTTGATTGCAGAGATTTGAACGGAAACTTCATCAGCCGCGAAGTGCAGTTTATCGTGAACGACAAGTTCAATATCCGTAATATCGGTAATTATCCCAATCCTGTATTAGGCCGAGCTCAAGACCCCAAAAATGACGGTCGCACCCGCTTCACTTATGTGTTAACCGACACTGCGGATGAAGTGTATATCAAAGTATATACGATCAGCGGTCGATTGGTCAAGACCTTCCGCAATCTGCCCACCGGAGTGGGCTACCACGAATATCCCCGCACTGTTTATGCCTGGGACTGCAAGGATGATCAGGGCTTTCCGCTGGCCAATGGCACCTACTTCTATCGAGTGGTGGCCAGACGCGGCAACAAGAAGATCGAAAAAATCATGAAAATGGCCATTTTGAGGTAGGGAGGATATCATGAAGAGAATAGCTATTACCCTATTCGTGCTGGGACTCATCTCAGCTCCCCTGGTTGCCGGACGATATGCCGGTGATTTTATGATGATAGGAGCCGGTGCTCGAGCTTTGGGCATGGGTGGCGCCTTTGCCGCTCTGGCCGATGATGGCTCTGCCATCTACTGGAATAGTGGTGGCCTGGCACAGATCAAGGATTCCGAAGTATCAGCCATGCATGCCTTCCTGTACAAAAATCTGGCCAGTTATGATCATCTCAGCTATGTTCAGCCCCTTCCCAATGAAGTGGCAATAGCTTTCAATGTGACTCGGCTTACAGTGAATGACATCCCCTATTTTGATGAACGTTATCTCATCGGAACCAATGTGGATCAACGCATCAATGATAGCGCTTACCATCTCCCCGGAGTGCCCGATGGCCGTTTCCGTTCCACGGATGATCTCTACCAATTTGCCTTTGCCAAAAACATCAAGTTTGGCGCGAACATGGGCTGGCAGTTTTTCGAAGTGCCCTTCGAGCTAGGCGTGGGTGGAAACGTGAAGTTTATCAAACGTCAGATCCGGGACAATCTGGGCACCGGTACCGGCCTGGACTTGGGGCTCAAACTACGCACGGATCTGGCTGTGATCCTGGATCAGGATGAGCTGGGCAGCTTGCATTTTGGGCTTAATTTCCAGGATTTAGCAGGCACCACCATCAGTTGGGATACCCCCAGCGAAATCAAGGACGAGGTACTGTTCAATACCAAAGTAGGATTGGGAATAGTGCAACCTCTGCCAAACTGGAACAGTGAGCTTACCCTGGCTTATGATTACGACTATGTGTACAACGGAACCAGCCACTATGGCATGGATTGGAATTATGACTCAAGGGCAAATCTGCGCCTGGGTTATTACGACACAAACTTCAGTTGCGGTGCCAGCGTGAAGCTCTATGGAGTATATCTGGATTACGCTCTAATCACCAATCCCATCGGGGTTAGCAACCGGGTGGGACTGAGAATCTCTTTTTTAGGAGATTGTTATGAAATACGCAATCTATTTCTTGTTGGGGCTCGCGTTACTGAGCTTCTTCGGCTGTTCCGGTGAGGATGATCCCGGAACGGATACCACTCCTCCTGCCACTCCTGTGTTGATTCCCCATCTGGGCGATACCGGTGATCCACCGGTGCTCATTGACGACGTGCTGGTAACGCTCACAGACGAAAACAATGGCATCGACACGGTTCCGGATGGTCAATGGATACGGATCATGTGGAAACCCTTTATCGATAATGATCTCAGTCACTTAAAGGTATATCGCTTTTCGGACATCGAACCCGATGCTTCGGAGATCGCGCATATCCCGGCCAATGCCAATTCCTATCTGGATCAAGGGCCTCTGGTGGAGCGCACCTGGTATTCATACTACATTGAGCTTTTTGATGCCAGTGGCAATAGTGCCGTGTCCGACACTGTGTCATACGCGATCCTGGCCAAGACCAATCTCATGTATCCCGATAACGGTGCAGTGGTCAGTACCACCGGCCTGGAATTCATGTGGAGCATTGCCGATGATCGCTCCGGCTCCTATCGCGTCCTGGTGTGGGACGAGAACAATGAACTGGTGTGGCATAACGATTTGCCGGTGGTCAATGAAGAAAACCCTTATTTGACAATGCCCTTCCCGATCATCAATCCCCCCATCCCATCCGGCACTACTTTGCGGTGGCGAGTGGACTATTTTGATTGGGATGAAGTGAATCAAATGTATATGGGCTCGGAATCTGCCGAGCGCATCTTCCACGTACAGTAAATGCTTTACCTATTGCTTATTACCCTCTTACCCCATGATCTCCTCTTCCCATTAGGCGATCATGGGGTAAAGTTGAGTAAGTGCTATGGGGAGCTATCCTGTGTGGACTATAGTAAGAAAATGCTTGACGTCAACGGCAAGCCCGAGATTTTTACCTAAAATGCAAAAGAGGAAGTTGTGAAGAAGATTCTGTTTGCGATCTTATTGATCTGTATAAGCTTATCTTTGTTTGGCCAGACTGCGGTATCGTTTACTCCTTCGAGTAATATATCAGCATATACCTATGAGGGTATCCGCAGCGGCGTAGAAAAATTAAAAATGAACACCTACATTCTGGGACAGGTTGCCAAACCCGGATTGTACGTGGTACCCGATGATACCGATTTTCTTACCTTGGTTGCCCTGGCCGGTGGACCTCGTGAAGATGCCAAACTCTCCAAAATTCGCATAGTGCGCCCCTCGGAAGAAGGAGAAAAAGTGATCTGGGTAAACTTTAAGAAATACCTGGAAACCGGTGATGCAACCCTGATTCCCGAGCTCAAACCGGGAGATACGGTGGTGGTGTCCGGTACTATCTTCTACGCCTTCTCCAGAGTGGCAGATTTCCTCTCCAAAGCAGCCATTGCACTCAGCGTATATAATCTCTTCACCAACTTATAGTTAAGGACGGCATCAGTGGAAAATCAAAACTACAATCAAGTAATGCAAGACGAGATAAAGCTTTCGGATTACCTGCGGATTATTCTTCAATACCGATACCTGATCGTGTTGGTCTTCTTCCTGGTTATGGTAGGCACCGTGTTCTATACCGCACGTCAGGATAAGATCTATTCCGCTACCAGCAGAATCCTTTTGGAAGATCAGCGGGGTGGATCGGACTTGATGTTTATGATGACTCCGGGTATGGGTAAGAACTCTATCAATAACCAGATCGAGCTGATCAAAAAGTAAAACCCACGATGGCTCTGGCCTGGGAGATCATGAAGAAGTATCCGGATTGGGACCTCTTTCCAATAGCCTCAAGCGCTAATCCTGCCGGAGCTTTGGACAAGGTGAAGGTGGAATCCAAACGTGAAACAGACCTACTCAGTATCAGTATCGAATCCACCAGCCCGGCCGAAGCCGCGGCTGCGGTGAATGCTATAGCTGAGGCCATTCAACAACAGAATACTCAATTTGCAAGGTTGGAGTTCACCACTATTCGCGAGTTTTTGGAAACTCAGCTTGATGCAATCAGCGGCGCCTTCAAGCTTCATGAAAATGACCTGAGAGAATTTAAGAACATCAATAAAACTCACGGAATTGACAACTGAAACTACAAAGCTGATCGAGCAAGCCACCGAGATCGAAGCTGAGCTGGAAGCCGCCCTTACCGAGATC
>JAJOKA010000221.1 GCA_021206555.1 Candidatus Cloacimonadota bacterium
CTCATCCCTCACACCTCATCCCTCACACTCAAGATAGTCCGCTTTACCTTATGATCTCTTCTTGCTAAGAGGAGAACATGAGGTGAACCAGGCTCGAGCTAAAGCTAAGGAAATGGCAGAGCAGCAAGGGTGGGGAAGGATGTCCGGCAGCGAGGCAGAGGCCAAAACTCTGATTCGCTTGACAAATAAAGCTGCTTTTAGGAAACTGCACAGACCCAATTTACTAAACAGGAAGAAATCAATGGCATACGAAAAAGAACTTGAACTGATCAGCAAAAGCACGGAAGAGATCATTCCCCTGGCGGAGCTGAAAGATAAAACTGGCCAAAAGCGCGAAAAGTGGCAAGCCCCTGCGCATAAAATACGGCATCGACCCCACCGGATACGACATCCACATCGGGCATTTGGTGCCCATCCGCAAAATGCGGGACTTTCAGGATTTGGGACACACCGGCGTGATCATCATTGGCGATTTTACCGCTCAGATCGGCGATCCCACCGGACGCGATGAATCGCGACCTCCCCTCACCCACGAGCAGATCAAGATCAATAGCGAAAAGTATGTGGAGCAGCTCTTTACCATTCTTATTCCGGAACAAACCGAGATCCGCTATCAAAGCGAATGGTTTGGCGAAATGGGCATGGCCGCGGTGCTGAAGATGCTGGGTAAGTTTACCCTGGCGCAGTTTATGGCGCACGATACCTTCCGCAATCGCTATGAACAGGGGCTGTCCCTGGGCATGCACGAGCTGATGTATCCCGTATTGCAGGCCTATGATTCCGTCGCCATTAATAGCGACGTGGAATTAGGCGCTACAGAACAAAAGTTCAACATCCTCTGCGGTCGGGATATGCAGCGCTATTATAGCATGGAACAGCAGGTCGCGGTGCTATCCCCCATCCTTTTGGGAACTGATGGCGTGAACAAGATGGGCAAATCACTCAATAACTATATCGCGGTATTCGATCCGCCTGCAGAGAAATTCGGCAAAGTGATGTCGATCCCGGATTCGTTGATCCTGAACTATTACAACTATGCCACTTCTTACAGTCCACAGCAATTGAGCGAAGTAAAAGAGCTGCTGGCAAATGGCACAAATCCGATGATTCTGAAGAAGAAGCTGGCCTGGGAGATCGTTGCCCTCTATCATGGTGAGACTGAAGCGCAGAAAGCGCAGGAAGGCTTTGAAAGCCTCTTTTCCAAAGGTGAGATACCCGAAGACATCGCTGAATATGAAGTTACAAATGCGCCACAGCGCATTGTCAACCTCTTGGTGGCCAGCGGATTATGCGCCACGAATGGAGAGGCAAAACGCCTGATCCAGGGTGGTGGCGTGAGCATCGACGGTGAGAAAGTGAATGGCTTTGATGCGGAATTGGTGTTAATCAACGGCCAGGTACTACGCGCCGGAAAGCGTAAGTTCATCAAGATCAAGGTAGTATGAATCAGTTTAACTATACTCTGATCCGTCTGGGGATGAATGCCGCGATCATCGCGATCGTCTTTTACAGCATCATCATCCACGAAATCAGCCATGCTTACGCGGCCTACGCTTTGGGTGATGACAGCGCGAAGCGAGCCGGCAGATTGAGCCTTAATCCCTTGAAACACATCGACATCTTTGGCACGGTGATCTTGCCTTTGATCCTGTATTTCTCTGCGGGATTTATCTATGGCTATGCCAAGCCGGTGCCCTTTAACCCCTATAATTTCAGGGATTATAAACGGGATAGCGGACTCACCGCTTTGGCGGGTCCCGTCTCAAACATCCTGATCGCCATCCTGATGGCCATCATCTTTCACCTGAGCACTCCGATCGTGCAGCACGTCCTGTATTACGTGATCTTCCTCAATCTGCTGCTGGCCTTTTTCAATCTCATCCCCTTCCCGCCTTTGGATGGATCCAAGGTTTTGGGGATGGTGCTCACCGATGAGGCATATTTCAAATGGACAGCGCAGGAGCGCAAAGGCATGATCTATCTCTTTGCCGTGATCATCATCTCCAACCTCTTGGGGCTGAATCTGATATCACGGATAGTGTTGCCCCCGGTGCAGTTCGTAATGAAGCTTTTGGGACTGCCCTAGGCCAATCCACCTCGAATATCAAACAAAAAATACATACATGGAGAACAACATGGACATCACAACCCTGCAACAGCTCATTGTAGAGCATGAAGTCAAGGCTATTGACCTGAAGTATTGCGGCTTGGACGGCAAGTGGTATCATATCACTTTCCCGGCCCGCAGAATCGAAAACGTGTTAAAGCGCGGCATCCCGTTTGACGGATCGTCTATTCCGGGCATGCGCAGCGTGGAAAGTGGCGACATGGTGCTGATGCCGGATCTCGAAACGGCACAGGTCGATCCCTTCTACGAAACGCCTACCATCCGCATGATCTGCTCCATCTGCGACGCTGAAACCCGCATCGGCATCGCCAAAGACCCTCGCAGCGTAGCTCTGCGCGCGCATGAATATATGAAAGGTACCGGCATTGCCGATGAATCCACCTGGATTCCGGAGCTGGAATATCACCTTTTTGATACCGCTCAGTTCTATTCCGATGGCTTTTCCAGCGGTTTCAACCTCACCTCAAGCGAGAGCAAAGACTCTCTGCCGGAAGACTTTGACGATCTGGATGGCATCAGCCGCCAGGACGTGAAAGGCTATCATGCCGATACGCCCTTTGACCGCTTCTATCACATCCGTCAGGAAATGGTGGACATCATGGAAGAACTGGGCATCAAAGTGCGCTACCATCATCACGAAGTAGGCCTATCCTCACAGCAGGAAATCGAGACCGAATTGCTGAACTTCCCCAAGATCTGTGACGACACGATGGTGATGAAAGACATCATCCGCAGAACCGCGCTGGACTATGGCCTCACCGCCACCTTCATGCCCAAACCGGTTTACAATCAAGCCGGAAACGGCATGCACTTCCACATGATGCTGCACAAAAATGGCGAGAACATATTCTATAAGAAGGGCGGATATGCCGATCTCTCCGAAGAAGCCATCTGGTTCATCGGTGGAATCCTGTATCATGGCCGCGCTTTGGTGGCATTCACCAATCCTTCCACCAATAGCTTCAAGCGCTTGCTACCCGGTTTTGAAGCACCCGTGAAGCTGTTCTACGGCCTGGCCAATCGCTCCGCTGCCATCCGCATCCCCAAATATGCTGATACTAAAGAGAGCAAACGCTTTGAGTTCCGCACTGGAGACGCCACCTGCAATCCCTATCTGGCCATGAGCGCGATCCTGATGGCAGGGCTGGACGGCATCAAAAACAAGATCGATCCTGCAAAGCATAACCTGGGACCCTTCGATGACAACGTATATGCCTGGAGCGAAGAGAAAAAGGCTACATTGCTGTCCATTCCCGCCAACCTCGCTGAAGCCATGCAAGCCCTTCAGGATGATCATGCCTTCTTGCTGGAAGGTGGAGTGTTTAACGAAGATCTCATCCAGAGCCATATCAAGCTGAAAATGGCTGAGTATGACGCGGTTAACAACCGTCCGCACCCCCATGAGATGATGCTGTATTACAACCTTTAATCCCTGATTCGGAATGATACTTTGCATAAGGGATGAGAAACTCTAAACTTAGTTGAGGATAAACCATGAAAAGACTAGCACTGCTACTGATTTTAAGCCTGCTTTGTGGGCTTGCGGTTGCCGCTGGTGCAGATTTTGCACTGACTTCATACCAATCCGCTTTCGAGATTCAGAGCCACAACAGCCGACAGATGGATGTAAATTTCACGCTGCCGGAGTTTGAGGTTTCTGAGGAAGCGATGGGAGATCAAATCTATCACAGGATACACATTCCCGGCACAGGCACTCTGATGGAAAGCGGAATGCCGGAACTGCCTGTGATCACCACTTCTTTCGCCATTCCCCATCAAGGCGGAGTCAATATCGAAGTGCTTCATTCAGAGCAGACTGTCTATACTCAGTTTAATGCTTATCCTCTGCAACAGGGCGGCGAGCTTGAAGCTCCCAAAGCCTTCCAAATCAATAACTCATATTATAGCAGCGGAGGGATTTACCCCTCTGCTGCCATTGAATACAGTGATCCCATGATCCTGCGGGATTTCCGTATCGTGACCGTGCAGATCAATCCCTTCAGTTGACAATCCCGGTACCCAGGAATTGATCGTGCACAACAGCATCAGCCTGCGCGTGAACTTCACCAATGAGCAGGGGATCAACGAGCTTCCCGCACCGGTTCAATACATCTCACCCAGTTTTGATAATCTCTACTCTTCCATCATTCAAAACTACGCGGATTATCGCAATATCATGATCGCCAACACTCCTCCCCGCTATCTGATCATTCATGGCAACACCACAGACCAGACCTTCCTGAATAGCCTGAATGACTATGTGTTGTGGAAACGCCAGAAAGGCGCGGATGTTGACGTGGCAAATACCAGCGCGGCTCAAGCCGGCTCTTCCACTTCCAGCATCCAGACCTATATCCGTGGCCGTTACAACAATCCTGACACCCGTCCTGATTTTGTGGTACTGATCGGGGACACCTCCGGCAGCTTCACCATCCCGGCTTTCACCAATAATGGCGGTGGGACGGACTATCCCTTTACCTTTATGAACACCGGAGATATGCTGGGTGATGTCTTCATCGGCCGCATCTCGGTGGAGAACACCTCCCAGTTCCTGGTGTTGCTCAATAAGATTTACCTCTATGAACGCGATATCAACCTTGATACAGCCGGCTGGCTGAATCACATACTCTTGATCGGTGACAACCAACCTTCCGGTATCTCCACGATGTACATCAGCAAGTATATCAAAGAAATGGCCATGGAAGTGAATTCTGACTACACTTTCACCGAAGGCTACGGCCCGGATTTCAACAGCTTTGTGCCCACCATCAATGGCGCTTTTAACCAGGGCATCGGCTTCTACAGCTTCCGTGGTTACATCGATTTCTCACCACCCAGTGAATCCTCACTCTTCAATGGCTTCAAGCTACCACACGCTGTGATCATCACTTGTGCCACTGGTAACTATTCCGGAGGCACCGCTGAAACCGAACAACTGATCCGTTATGGCACAACCGCTGCTCCCAAAGGCTCGGTAACTGCCATCGGCATGGCCACTGCATCCACGCATACTACATTCAACAACGTATTGCACGGAGCCATCTTTGACGGCATCTTCACTCATCATATGCGCACAATGGGTGAGGCGATGCTGCACGGCAAACTCTATATGCATCAAATCTTTGGTGTCTCTTCCCCGGTGAATGCGGAGAAGTTTACTCACTGGTGCAACCTGATGGGAGACCCCACCATGGAAGTGTTTACCGGTATTCCCAATAGCTTCCAGATTGAGACAGACATCCATATTCCCCTTGGCCTCTCATTGCTTGACGTTGCGGTCACCGATGCTGACGGACTTCCGGTGGAAGGCGCTTCCGTAGTGCTTTCTCTGGGCAACGATATTCTTGCCGTGGTTATACCGATATTGAAGGTAATGTAGTATTGGTATTGCCCTCTGCCCTCAACGTGGGGAATGCCAAGCTGACAGCCAGCAAACATAATTTCAAGCCTCTGCAATCTGATATTGAGATCGTGGACATCGCCACTCTCGTTCCTGCCGCCATCATCATTGATGACGACAATTCCGGCGCGTCTTCCGGCAATAACAATGGCCTCGCCACTGCCGGAGAAACCCTGGAAATCTTCTTTGGCCTGCTCAATACCGGTGCTGAAACCATCTCCGGCATCAGCGGTACGGTGATCAGCGATAGCCCCTGGATCAACATCGTTCAGGGCAATATCTCCTATCCCGCCATCATGGGTGGAGCCACCGGCAACAACCTCAGCCCCATCGTGATCGAAGTCGCCCCTGATACTCCGCATGAAGCTTTGGTGAGATTACACCTCGTGCTTACCGATAGCGAAGCCAACGAATATGATGTGGCTGAGCTGATCGAAGTAGAGGCTGCCCGTGTAGAATTTATCAGCGTAAGCGTATTGGATGATGCCAACGCGGTTCTGGATCCCGATGAAACTGCCGGCCTTAGCATCGCTGTGGTAAATAATGGCGCCGCAGTAGTCAGCAACGTCTATGCCAGGCTCTATACCGCCAATGACCTCATCTCCATCGTAAGCAACACTGCCTACCTCGGCACTCTTCCTCTGGGCGAGACCGTGACCACCATAGCTCCCGAGAACTTCGTGGTCTGGCAGCGTCCGGAAACCCTGCCCGGCATGGTGATGCCGCTACATGTGCGATTGTATAATGAAGCCGGTTTCGAGCAGATAGTTCCTTTCAGCCTCACTGTGGGCTCTGTGTCATCCACTGATCCTTTGGGTCCCGATAGCTACGGTTATGTGATCTACGATTGGACTGACACCGATTATCCTGAAGCAGCTGTCTATGACTGGTTTGAGATCGCCACTCCCTTGGGTGGTTTGGGAACAGCTTTGCCCATCTCCGACATCTATGTAAGCAGTAATGAAGGTGACCAAGTTGGCGCGCAATCCCTGGCCGTGGTCAACTTGCCCTTCCCCTTCCAGTTTTACGGCAGGATGTACGATCAGATCACTGTGTGCTCAAACGGTTTCATCGCCATGGGCGTCACCGAAAACGGTGAATTCCGTAATTTCCGTCTGCCTGGCGCTATGGGGCCTAGCCCGATGATCGCTCCCTTCTGGGATGATCTGGCAACCCACAGCGGCAGCGGTATTTATACCTATTTTGATCGTAACAACCACTCTTTCATCGTGCAGTGGTACAACCTGCGCAACGGCAAAAACGGCACTTCACCCGAGACCTTCCAGGTGATCCTGTATGATCAGCTACTTACAACACCTCTTTGGGTGATGGCCCGATCAAGTTCCAATATCACACTTTCAACAATGTGAACTCCCAATCCGGCACCTATCATGGAAACTATGCCACCATCGGGATCGAGGATCACACCGGAACCCGTGGCTTGGAGTATTCTTTCAATAACACCTATCCCACTGCGGCAGCTCCTCTTTCCAGCGGCAAAGCCCTGTATATCACAAACGTGCCTACCTATTACGAAGCTGCCAACCTCTTGATTGAACAGACCTATGTGAGTGACTATAACAACGTGGTGGAACCCGGTGAAACCATCAGCATGGGTATCCAGCTGCAAAAACTCCGGAAACGTTGCCGCTTCTGATATCTCAGCCGTGCTTAGCACCGATGATCCTTATATCACTTTTATCAATACCGAGTCTGCTTATTTTGACCTTGAGCCCGGTGCCAGCGGTGTGAACCGCAGCCCCTTCAAGTTTGAAGTAGCTCCGAATTGTCCTTCCAACCGCATCATCAATTTCGCGCTCGAAGTCACTGCCGGTGAAGTGGTGTGGAACCGCATGTTCAGCCTCCGCGTGGAAGCCAACAACCTGCAGTATCACTCCTTTATGGTCAATGACTATGAAGGCAATTTCGATGGCGTGATCGACAGCGGAGAAGTGGTACAACTGATCATCAATCTGAATAATGCCAGCGATGTGGAAGCTCGCAATATCGAAGTGGGCCTCAGCACAGGGCACCCCACTCTAGAGATCGTCAATCCCGGCTTCATCATCTCCGATATCGGAGCCAATAAGATCATGCAGGCTGTCTTTACCCTTGACTTCACAAACGTTACTGACGCCGGATCATTCATCCCTGTGCAGTTTACTGCTGTTCCAAACAATGGTGAAGCCCTGAGCGTGGATCTGAATATCCCCTTCAATCTGCCCAATATCTTCAATGATTTTGAGCTGGATAATGGCGGTTTCGTCTCTGAGACCAGCTGGACCTGGGGAACTCCCAACCAGGTAACTCCCTACAGCGGAAGCAAAGTATGGGCTACCAGCCTGGCCGGACAGTATCCTGACAATGTGCTCTTCCATCTCTATACCCCCATCTATACACTATCCACCGGAAGCAGCCTCAGCTTCAAGCATAACTATATGACCGAAGAAACCTACGACGGCGTGAACGTGGCCATCTCCACTGATGGTGGCCAAAACTGGTCTGTGCTCACTCCTGCCGGTGGCTACCCCACCCAACAGATCAATGGACTGGGCAATCAACCCGGTTGGAGCGGAAACAGCAATGGCTGGCAAACCGCCATGTTTGATCTTGCTTCATACAGCAATCAGGAAGTGATGTTCCGCTTCCGTCTTGGCTCCAATGGCGCAGTGAGTGGAAACGGTTGGTTCATCGATGATTTTGCCTTGAACGGGGTAAACCTGAAGACCGGATTCCTGCACGGAAACATCTATCCCAGCTCCAACGCCAATCCTGCTGACGCGGTGGTCAGTTCCAACCGACGCTATACCGCTCATGCCGATAACGAAGGCTATTTCAGGCTCTATCTACCCAAAGGCACTCATTCGGCCACAGCCTCACTACCCTTCCATCAGAACTCCACGCAGAACAACATTCAGATCAGCATCGACAACCCTGTGGTGCAAACTGAGTTTACGCTCATCGATCTGCCCACTGTGGAAAGCCTAAGCTTCTTTGTGGATAATGATACCGGGCTTTTCTCCATGATGTGGAGCGAACCGTCCGATCCTGTGTTGCCCATCTCCGCCTATCGCGTGTATCGCAGATTTGACAGCGGTCCATACGTGATGGTACTGCAAACCGAGGACACTGCCTACACCGAATCCTTCATTCTGGATGGCGAATACCGCTTCTACGTGGCTCCCATGTATATGAACGTGGAAGGCAGCCCTTCCCAGGTGGTCTATGCTCCCTATCCTTATGTGAGCAATGAAGAGCTCAATACTCCCGGATTGGTGACTGCCCTGGGCAGCAACTATCCCAATCCCTTCAACCCCACCACCACCATCCAGTTCACTCTGGCCGAAAGCGGCAGAGCTCACTTAAGTGTCTATAACACCAGAGGTCAGCTCGTTCGCACCCTGGCCAATACCGATCTGATGGCCGGTAAGCACCAACTGGTTTGGGACGGCAGAGATAACCGCGGAAACAACGTTTCTTCCGGACTCTATTTCTATCGCCTGCAAGCCGGAAAGTTTGTGCAATCCCGTAAAATGATCCTCATGAAATAAAGCCCCAAACCCCATATATGATCAGACCCGTGGCTTTGGCCGCGGGTCTTTTTTTGCAAATACTTAGCACTGATGGGGCATTGACTTGCAGGAAGAATTGGTGTATGTTTGAATACGGAAATAGCTCAATGCTTCCTCAACTGTGATTGATAGATAAGCTCTGTGTCTATAGTAACAATAGAATACTGTGTTTGCGCCTTTCCCTACCCATCGCAACATGATTGATATCATCCGTGACACATTGTTGGATCATCAATTGCCAAACCTACTACGCGACTCAAGATAAGTGTTCTGCCTACTGACCCCAACCGAGAACAAGCAACTATTGTCGCTTTACTTTTGAGCCATAGACAAACACGCCAGCTAATGAGCCAAGTGATGTCGTGCCTAGTATCGTGCCCCCCACTGTTTTATCCAGATAGATCAACACAGCAGATGCTGCTAATGCCACCAATGTGATAATGAAACCCGCCCAAAGCCCTGTTGTGGAGTCCCTGCAAGCAGCCTTTGAATATCGGTCTTCCATTCTATGTCTATGATCAACCTGTTTCTCGAAGGCTGTCATGATCCGATCGGCAGCTCCAGGCAGCGTCCTTTCATATTGTTCTAACTGTGCTGCGGGCGGCAATGGTCCTTGGTATGAAGCAGCTGTGATTGATGTCTGCCGTCCAGTGGGTGCGTATCCCTTGCTCTTTGATTTGCCACCCATCTTAGGCTTCCATGCAAATCTTAAATGCAGATCTCATGTCGTCACCAAGGGCATACCAATCATTACTTAGTGCTTCAGCATCAATAGCCTCCGGGCTTTTGTTGCCAGGTAGATCGATCACCTGAACAAAGTCAAATATTCTGGCAATACCCAACAAAATGGGGTGCAAGTCAGTCTTGCAGTTTACGGGCTGTGTAATAGTCAGCTTGCTCACAAAAAACCTCCTTGTGGGCTTTTTTTCAACGTTTGCGAACGTGCATGTTTCCATGTAAGTACAAATTAATCTATCTCCCATTTATGTCAAGATATTCCCTGATAAACGGAGCAAATCACATCACTTTGAAACTGTGAGAAACCATTGTAACCACATATCTGTTATCTCCAGTCCAACTGCGGGTCGGACAGATCAAACAATGGGCTTACCCTAGATAAGCGTTCCTCAGCCATTCTTTGCAACCCAAGCCCAAGCAAGGTTGCAGACCTCAATCTCAGCGTCGCGTTTACCTCATATTCTCCTCATAATACGAGGTGATTATGGGGCAAACTAAGGGCGAAGCAGAGCTGAATCATCATGCTAAATAGCGCATGGGCAGAATATCCGAAAATCCCGCTTGACAGGAATTGCGGATCCCAATTAGTCAAAGATTGGAGATAAATGTGATTCATTGGACGCTGCATGATATCAGAATGACAAGGATGGCCTCCGCAAAAGCTGAGGGCCTCGCGCGTTTCTGCGAACATTCCGTCCGGATCAACATGAGAACTCGGGAGTCTACATGCCGTTAAAAGCCAAAGTATTAAGTATTGGTTCAGGCATCCCCCAGGGCACTTTTACCGATATCTTCTCTAGGCATGCTAAAGCGATTAACTTCATCTGGCAAAGACAGGTGATATCACTGTGCAGCAAAGCTCTATGCCCGGGGCACTATCGGATAATCCTGGATTGCGAAGAGCTCAGCCAGGTGCATAGCATCGCCATCATTGATGATCTGATCAAGATCAATGGTGATGTTTTGAGCAGGAAGTCGTGCTCGCATTACCAAGCACCGGTCTTTGGTGAAGCGCTCGATAATCCCTTACTATTGCAGCAGTTACAAAACTGCCGCGACACCTTGTCGGAGCAGTGGCCTCCGCTCTGCGTTGGGGCTTTACTCTCTTCAGGGTCAGAGCCACAACATGGGTTCGATCTGGCTTTGAGCATTAAATACAATGAAGGACTCAAGCATCTTGCCGACGGTGAGTTTAGCAAAGCAATTCGCTGTTTCAAAGGCAAAGGCTATGGACTGACCCCCGGTGGGGACGACTTTCTGGCCGGCCTTACTCTTGGTCTGGCCTATCGGCAGCGCGTCGAAAAAAAAAGCTTGTCAGAAATATTGGATCTGCTATTGTTTGAATCCCTTTCAGAAAACTATCTGGCCAATACCTTCCTGAGGCAGGCATACGACTTGCAGCCGGATCAGGATTGGACAGACTTTCTGCTGGCTTTGGAAACAAGCGGTGACGTTACGCGCGCGATGCAAAGGATATGCGGACAAGGCGCCACCAGTGGATATGATGCTTTATGCGGCTTCTTTGCCGCGTGGGAGATGATATGATACTCAAAACAAAGATAGTTCAGGACAAGTATCTGGACTCGGTGAAGCTGATGCTGATTTCCAAGGAATTGCGGCAACAGGATGGGGTGCTGGATGCCGTGGCGATCCTTGCCAACAAGGAAAATCGTGAGATCCTGGCCGCAACTGAGATGCTGGTGGAGGAGATCAAAGCGGCCAAAGAAACGGATATCGTGATCGTGATCAAAGCGAAAACAGAAGATAAAGCAAAGGCCGCGCTGGATATGGCTGAGCAGCTTCTTAAAACCCCCTCACCATCCCAATCTTCATCCCAGCGACCGGTGCGCAATATCTCGTCGGCCATTAAAAGCATGGATGGCGCAAATTTCTGCTTGATCTCAGTAGCGGGAAAATACGCCGCGCGTGAGGCTGAGCAAGCTCTGGATAAAGGACTGCATGTGATGGTCTTTTCGGACAATGTGAGCATCGCCGATGAGCTCCGACTCAAGCAAAAAGCCCTGAAGAAGGGTCTTCTCATGATGGGGCCGGATTGCGGAACTGCCATCGTAAATGGCTGTCCTTTGGGCTTTGCCAATGCAGTTCCGAGTGGTGAGATCGGCATCGTATCCGCGGCCGGAACGGGGTTGCAAGAACTGAGCGTGGCCATTGCCAATCGCGGTTGCGGCATCTCTCAGGCCCTTGGCACCGGAGGTCGGGACGGCAAAAAGGCCATCGGAGGGATCATGCTCTCTTCCGGGTTGGATTACCTGATCCATGACCCCAAAACCAAGGTGATCGTGATGATCGCCAAGACACCCGATGCGGAAGTGCGGGAACAGCTCTGGCAACAGATATCGACCACCGACAAACCCGTGATTGTCAGCTTCCTGCAAGCGGTGGAACACCCAAAACACGAGAATCTGCACTATCACGTTTCCCTGGAAGAGTGCGCGGCCAAGGCCTGTTCAATCCTGACCAAAGTCCCGGATCCTGTTGATGCACAAGACTTAGCTCCGCTCTCGCTCGCTCCCAAACGTAAATATCTGATGGGGCTGTATAGCGGAGGAACCTGTGTTACGAGGCGCAACAGCTCTATTATCAGGAGTTGGCAACTATGCCAAAAGTAACGCTCCTCTACGCGCTGAGGATAAGCCGGAAGATATTTGGAAAGCGTCAGCGGATTGCTTTGTGGATCTGGGTTCAGACGAGTTTACCGTGGGCAGAGCGCATCCCCATGATCGATTATAGCTGAGAATGAAGATTTTGGAGCAGATCAGTCAACGCGAGGATATCGCGCTGATCATACTGGACATCGTCCTGGGTTATGGTTCTCATCCCGATCCCGCTTCAGAGCTGATTCCGGTGTTAGCACGCGTCAACCAGGAGATTCCCATCATCTGCCATGTCCTGGGCACCACGGCTGATCCTCAGAATGCTGACCTGCAAGCTGAAAAACTGCGTGAGGCAGGAGTAAAGGTCTTCAGATCACACTATGCCGCAGCTCGTTACGCCATCCACAGTCTGCATAGCCATAGGAGGAACCAATGACGAAGCTCAAGCTGAATGAAGGCAAACTGAAGGTCGTCAACATCGGCCTGGCCGGATTCGCGGAAAACATCATCAATGCAGGCCACGAAGCCCTGAACCTGGACTGGAAACCACCTCTGGATATCGCTCCCGAGCTGACGCAGAGGATCACCGCTGCCAGGGATAAGATTGCTTCTGCCAATCAGATAGCTTTGGAAAAAGTGCAGGCTGGGAAACCGACTCCTGGTGGGACATGGGCATTGCACGTGATCTGATTCCCGGGATGCATGATAATCTGATCCTGCATGCCGGACCGCCCATCACCTGGGATAGAATGTGCGGCCCTATGCGGGGCGCGATCATCGGAGCCTTGATCTATGAAGGCAAAGCCGATAGTCCCGAAGCTGCTGAAGAGCTTGCTGCAAGTGCTGAGATCAAGTATGCACCCTGTCACGAACACAGCGCCATCGGGCCCATGGCCGGCATCATCAGCCCCAGCATGCCCGTCTTCATCGTCAAAAACGAGACTTTTGGGAACTACTGCTATGCCACGCAGAATGAAGGACTGGGCAAGGTTCTGCGCTATGGAGCCTTCAGCAAGGAAGTGATTGAGCGTTTGCGCTGGATGGAAACCGTGATGTATCCGGTGCTCAAACTCGCCATCAAGGATCTGGGCTCTATCGATCTGTCTAGCCTGATCGCGCAGGCTCTACATATGGGCGACGAAGTGCACAACCGCAATCGGGCCGGTACATCACTCTTGATCAGGCAGTTAGCTCCCGCCCTGTTGCGCACCATGAAGAATAGCGCGGACACCACCGATGTGCTAAAGTTCATCAATGGCAACGACCATTTCTTTCTCAATCTGTCGATGCCGGCAGCAAAAGCAGTGCTGGATGCGGCCCGGAATGTGCCGGGATCATCTCTGGCCGTCGTGATGAGTCGCAATGGCACGGATTTTGGAATTCAGTTAAGCGGTAGCGGAGACCGATGGTTCACCGGGCCTGCCCTGGTTCCGGACGCGCTTTACTTTCCGGGATACACTAAGGCAGATGCCAACCCTGATATCGGGGACAGTGCCATTACAGAGACTGCCCGGATGGGGTGGCTTTGCGTTGCCGCAGCTCCGGCAATCGTACAATTGTTGGGGGGATCTGCCACTGACGCGTTAAAACTATACTATGTCCATGTATGATATATGCATTGGAGAAAGCCGAAATTACCAGATCCCGGCTCTGGATTTCAGGGGCACACCGCTGGGCATCGATGTGATCAAGGTTGTGGAAAACAACCTCAGCCCGATCATCGATACCGGAGTGGCGCACAAGAATCCCGGAGTAGGACAAGTGGGAGCAGGAGTGGTAAACGCTCCCATGGAACCGTTCATCAAAGCCTATGAAGCTTTGGCAGAAACACTATAGAAAGAGGAGATTAACCATGGATACCAATAGCTTTTTCGACTTCATGAAGTCACTCAAAATGTACGATCTTACGCAAAGGCTGAGCATTCACACTCCACCCTGGCCCAGCTATATGCCCTTGGGGATTCAGTATTTCAAGCGCATTGCCGGAGCGCACATGGGTCAAGGCGCGAACGGACAGATCATCACCACCAGCAACCATGTGGGCACCCATATCGATGGCGAAATCCATTTCCATGCCAGTGGCAGAACCATCGGCGATGTGCCTATGGAAGAATGGGTTGGCCCCGGAGTGGTGGTGGATATCTCTGACTCCGTGGGGGATTATGACCTGTATAGCCCGGAATTGCTGATGCAAAAAGCGGAGATCAAGAAGGGCGATATCCTGATCATCAATACCGGCTATCACAAGTATGCCTGGGATCAACCGGAATCAGACGAATTGCGCTACTTTGTGAAGCATCCGGGCCCGGATCCCAGCTTTCATAAATGGGCATTGGAAATGCAGATCAAGTGGATCGGAGTGGATTGCGGCTCAGCCGATCATCCCATGAATACCATCATCCGCAATTGGCATCCCAAGGATTTCGTCGCCGCGGAAAAGAAGCTGAAAGAGAAGTATAGCAAAGGCTGGGACGAGATGTATCCTCCTGAAGAATATTACCAGGTGATGCATCTGAAGCTCTTCCCCAAGAAACTGGTGCATGCAGAAAACCTGGGTGGAGACATCGCTTTGCTCTCCAATAAACGCGTGTGGATCGGGCTCTTCCCGTTGCGCGGCATTGAACTGGAATCCTCCATGTGCAGGATCATCGCTTTTGAACCCTAAGCCCTCTTCATAAAGGAGGAACCATGGCAATGGCCCATGAATTTGACTATGCCAGACCGCAAAGCCTGACTGAGGTTCTGGAATTGCTTGCTGCCCACGGTGATAAGGCCAGGATACTGGCCGGTGGCACCGATCTGATCGTGAACATCAAGGAGTCCCTGATGGCTCCTACCATTCTAATAGACATCAAGGACATTGCCGAACTGCGGGAAATCAGGATTGAAGCAGATCAGATCAGCATTGGTGCCAATGTCAGCTTCGCTCAAATCATGGAAAGCCCCGCAATCAAAGAGCACTTTCCCATGCTGTGGGATGCGGCGGCTACGGTGGCTTCTTCCGGCATCCGCAATCGCGCCACACTGGCAGGAAACATCTGCACAGCAGTGCCTTCCCTGGATTCAGCGCCACCGCTTTTGTGCCACGAAGCCGTAGTGCATTGCGCTGGAGTTCAAGGTTCGCGAACGATCCCCATTGCCGAGTGGTTCTTGGCTCCCCGCAAGACGGCTCTGAAGCCCGATGAACTGCTTACGAGAATCACCATACCCCTCCCGGAAAGGGACTCCACCGGTATCTACCTGAAGCTGGGGCGCTACAATGGTGAGGATCTGGCCCAAGCCGGATGGGGAATATGGATATCCAAGCAGCAGCAGTATAGAATTGCCCATTGCGCTTTGGCAGCTGTCCCCGCTCGGGCTCTGAAAATCGAAGCTCTGCTGAATGGCAAGGCCCTCAGTGATGATTTGATCGAAGCTGCCCTCACCCTGGTGGAAAGCGAGATCAGACCGATTACGGATATCCGTTCCAGCCGGGAATACCGCTTCCACGTCAGTAAAGTAATGCTCAAGCGCGGCCTGAAAGCTGCACAAGACAGACTGCAAGGCAAGAGCATCGACCCTAAAACCCTTTTGGGAGGTTTCGCGTGAAAGAGATTAGCTTTAATCTGAACTTCGAACTACGGCAAGTGCGGGTGGAACCAAGTGAAACCATCCTGGATGTGCTGCGCGACAAATTGGGCGTCAAAAGCCCCAAATGCGGTTGCGAACGTGGCGATTGTGGAGCTTGCACCGTGCTGCTTGATGGCAAGGCAGTCCGCAGTTGCCTGATCCTGGCCATCGAAATAGATCAGCATGATATCGTCACCGTTGAAGGAATCTCGCGGGATAAACTCAGCGCTTTACAGGAAGCTTTCATCCAATATAACTCCTTCCAATGCGGATTCTGCGCTCCCGGCATCATCCTGGCCATTACCGAACTGCTGGAGAAAAACCCACATCCCAACCTCATGGAGATCAAGGAAGCTATGGCCGGACATCTGTGTCGCTGCACCGGATACACACCGATCTTTGACGCCATCATGGCCTTAACCGGGGAGGATAAATGAAGGACTTTAAATACATCGGCAAATCCGTAACCCGCATAGACGGTCTGGAAAAGATCAGCGGAGCCGCCATATATGGTGATGACATCGATTTTGGGCCAAACCTGCTCTATGCTGAATTGGTCTCGAGCACCGAGGCTCACGCCATTATCAAAAGCATCGATACCCATGCTGCCGAGCAGGTTCCCGGGGTTTACAAAGTATTTACCGGCAAGGACTTCCCCTATAAGTTCGGCCTCTATATGAAGGATCGTTACGTCTTCGCCCAGGATAAAGTGCGCTTTGTGGGCGAACAGATCGCTGCCGTAGTGGCCAGAACTCCCCAAGCAGCCAAACAAGGCGCAGCATTGGTGAAAGTGGATTATGAGCCCTTACCCGCCGTGCTGGATCAGATGGAAGCCTTGAAGGATGATGCCGTGATCCTGCATCCTGATTTGGGAGATTATCCCCATGTGCCATGGTTTTTCCCCAAAGCCGGAACCAACATCGCCCATTGGCGCAAGACCCGCAAAGGCAATCTGGAAAAGGCCTTTGCTGAAGCGGAACTGGTATTGGAAGATACTTACACCGTGCCTCGCTATGCCCATTGCGCCCTGGAAACTCACGTGGCCATCGGCAAACTGGATTACTCCGGAAGGCTCACCGTGTGGAGCTCTTCCCAATCGCCCCACACTCAGCGCCATCTCTTTGCGGAAGCTCTGGGCAAGTCCCACAAAAGATGTCCGCGTGATAGCCCCGCACGTTGGTTGGCGGCTTTGGAGGCAAGGCCGGAGTAACCATGGAGATCATCCCTGCAGCTCTGGCCACCAAGCTCAAAGGCTATGCCGTGAAGCTGCGTTACAGCCGGGAAGAGGAGTTTATCAATACCTATCAGCGTCTGGGCGTGGTAGCGAAGATCAAGATGGCAGTGGATAAGAGCGGCAAGATCACCGCTCTGGATCACAAAATCTATTGGGATGCCGGAGCTTATGTGGAATATGGAGCCAATGTGGTAAACGCCATCGGCCTTTCGGCGATCGGGCCATACAAGATCGACAATGTCTCGATTGATTCCGTGTGCGTATATACCAATCTTCCTCCGGGCGGAGCATATCGCGGCTTTGGCTATTCCGAAATGCTTTTTGGTCTGGAATCTCACATCACGCGCGCGGCCAGGCGTTTAGGCCTGGATGAAGTGGAGTTTCGCCGCATCAATGCGATCAAAGCCGGAGACCTCACCGCTTATGGTGCCAAAATGAACCCCAATGGACTGCATGAATGTATCGACAAGGTATCAAAAGCGATCAACTGGGGCGAAAAGCTGGTCTCCAAAGACCCCACCAAAGCCCTTGGCAAAGGCTTCTCGCTCTTCTGGAAAGCTCCCGCCATGCCGCCCAATGCCTCATCCTCAGCATTCCTGAAGTTCAACGAAGATGCCAGCATCAATCTGATCATCAGTGGCATGGACATCGGTCAGGGTTACCAAACCGTGATGGCGCAGATCGCCGCTGAAATCCTCTCCGTGCCTCCATCAAAGATCAGAGTGGAAACCCCTGATACAGACCGTAACCCCTATGAATGGCAGACCGTTGCCTCACACATCACCTGGAGCAGTGGCAATGCCGTCAAGAAGGCTGCCTATGACGCTCGCGAGCAGATCTTGCAGCTGATCCATCGCGTCTTCCACTTCCCCATCGATGAACTCTATCTCGAGGATGAAGCGGTGAAGTGCCACACAGACCCTCGCTTCGTGCTGCCTCTGAAGGACTTTGTGGTGGATGGCATCATGACCAAGGACGGCACCTTCAAAGGTGGCCCGATCAATGCCCGGGGCATGTATATGCCGGAGTTTTCCTCCACCAATGGCGATCCCGAAACCAGTCAGGGCGGTCATCCCAATGTTCATTACACCGTTGGTGCCGCAGCTTTGGATCTGGAGATTGATCCCGAAACCGGCAAGATGCGCGTGCTCAAAGTAGCCATGGCCATTGATGCTGGCAAGGCCCTCAATCCCGAACTGGTGCGAGGTCAGATCACCGGCGGACTCTTGCAAGGCCTGGCCACCGTGCTCTATGAAGACATGCGCTACAACGACAAAGGCAGGCTGCTAAACCCGAACTTCACAGACTATAAGATTCCCACTGCGCTGGATGTGCCGGACGAGATCATCCCCATCATCGTGGAAGTTCCCCAACCCGATGGGCCCTTTGGTGCGCGCGGTATCGGTGAACACACCATGCTGCCTGCTGCTCCGATGATCGCCAACGCTGTGGAAAATGCCCTTGGCATCCGTATCAAATCCATGCCAATCACCGCTGAAAAAGTAGCGATGGCTGTATTAGCAAAGGATGAATCATGAGTTTACCCTTAACCGGAATCAGAGTATTGGATCTCACCCGTGTGCTGGCCGGCCCCTTTTGCACGATGATTCTAAGTGATCTGGGCGCGGAAGTGATCAAAGTGGAAATCCCCGGCAGCGGTGATGATTCCAGAGCCTTTGGTCCCTTTTTACACAACCGCTCCCTGTATTTCCTCAGCATCAATCGCGGCAAAAAGAGCATCTCCTTGAACCTCAAGACTCAGCGTGGCAAGGACTTACTAAAGGAGCTCGTGAAGCACAGCGACATCCTGGTGGAAAACTACCGTCCCGGCACCATGGAAAAGTTGGGCTTGGGCTATGACACACTCAAAGAGCTCAATCCCCGTCTGATCTATGCCGCTTCATCCGGATTTGGCCACAGTGGCCCGGATTCTGCGCGACCAGCCTACGACATCCTGGCTCAAGCCCGGGGTGGAATCATGAGCATCACCGGATGGGAAGGGCTTGCTCCCACCAGGGTTGGCATGTCTTTAGGCGATATCACCGCCTCTCTTTTCACTGCAATCGGCATCAATGCCGCGCTCTATCATCGCGAGTCCACCGGCCTGGGGCAAAAGATCGACGTTTCCATGCTGGATAGCCAGGTAGCCATCCTGGAAAACGCCCTGGTGCGCTATCAATCCGAAGGTAGCTCTCCCACTCCCATCGGCAATCGCCATCCCACCATTGCGCCATTTCAGGCCTACCAGGGCAAAGATCGCTATTTCGTGATCGCGGTGGGGAACGACACCCTCTGGCAATGCTTCTGCAAAGCCTTGGAACGGGATGACTTGCTGGCTGATCCCCGCTTTGCCACAAATAGACTCAGAACCGATAACATCGATGAACTGAACCTAATCCTGGAGCCCATCTTTGCCACCCGTAGCAGCCACGAATGGCTTGCCGTAATGGAAACAGCCGGCATTCCTTGCGCTCCCATCAACGACGTGGAAGCGGTAATGCAGGATAGCCAGGTGCTGTCCCGCAATATGATTGTGGAAGTGGAGGACAAGCTGGCAGGAAGCGTCAAGATTGCCGGCAATCCCATCAAAATGAGCACAGTGCCGGAAAGCCCTACCCGCGCAGGAGTTCCCGAGATTGGAGAGCATAACCATGAAGTTTACTCCGCTCTTTTGGGTCTGACTCCGAATGAGATCAAAAACACTGGAAAGTGAAGGAGTTATCTGATAAAGAATCTCTTAAGAACCCCTCTGAAAAGCCTGGCCTCTCTTTTGCGAAGCGGAGAGCTGCCCCTGCTTGATTATCTGGATAATGCCCTTGAAGCTGTGGATGATCTGGATGCCAATATCCACAGTTTCTACCCGAGCAAATGCGCCGGGAACGTCTTTTGACAGAGGCCAGGGAGTTGCTCCGGCAATATCCTGATCCCAACGGCAGACCGCCTTTATTCGGAGTATTGATCGGGATCAAAGACCTCTTCAATGTGGACGCTTTGCCCACTCGGGCAGGATCACAACTGCCCCCGAAAGCCTTTAGCGGAGCTGAGTCTGCCATCGCACACAAAATCAAGCAGGCCGGCTGTCTGGTATTGGGCAAAACTGTGAGCACCGAGTTTGCCTATTTCAGCCCGGGTCCCACCCGCAATCCCATCAATCCGAATCACACACCGGGAGGCTCTTCCAGCGGTTCTGCTGCTGCGATTGCTTTGGGACTTTGCCCCATCGCTTTAGGCACCCAGACCATCGCTTCGATTACCCGTCCGGCCGCTTATTGCGGTGTCTTTGGCTTCAAGCCCTCGCATGGCCGAATCTCTATCGATGGAGTGTTTCCCTTTGCGCAGAGTGTGGATCAGGTGGGCTATTTTGCTGCCACATTGGATGATATGGCCTTTGCGGCGCCATATATTGTGGAAGATTGGCAGCCCGAACCACCCGCCACTCCCAAAAAGATACTGATCCCAAACGGAGATTACCTGCAGCAAGCCGATGTGAGCAGCCTCGAAAACTTCCATCGTAGCCTGGATGCTTTATCCGCTAAGGGCTTGGAGCTGATCTTCGATGATCTCTTCCATGATATCCGGCAGATCAATGCCCAACACAAGAGCCTGATCGCGGCTGAGTTCGCCCTCAATCACCACCTTTTGTTTGCCAGATATGAAGACCTGTATTCCGAACATTCCAAAGCATTGATCGATGAAGGACGCTTAGTAAGCAGCAGTGAGCTGGCATCCTTACGCGAATTGCCCCTGATTTTCCGCCAAAGAATCGCGGCTCGCATGCAAGAGCTATCCTGCGATCTCATCCTCAGTCCCGGAGCCACATCCACTGCCCCATCCGGCCTGGAATCCACCGGTTCACCCTTGATGAGCTTGCCCTATACCCATGCCGGATTGCCCACCCTCGCCATCCCTAATGGCCATGACAGCAAGGGCTTACCATATTCATTACAGCTTGCAGCCGCCCATTCTGAAGATGAGTTTCTACTTGACGTTGCCCAGCTCATCCTTAGCAAATTAAGCTAAGGGAACTCACAATCAGGTTCATTTCAGCCTAATACCATTCAGCCTTATACCAGCCTTATACCATCCTTATACCATGGAGAGTAACCCTTTTAAGTATACAGGCAGAACCCTTGAAAATAGTGAATAGGAGCATGATGAAAGAGATGCTTAGAATTAGGTCATTAGTTAACCCTGCAATGGGGATTTCTGAAGTTGAGTTCTCCAAGCTGGAGATCAACAGGTTCAGGCAAGAGAATTTGGACGCTCGAAAGAGCCAAAAGCGTGCAAAGGATGGTGAAGACACATGAAAAAGAGACAATCTACCTTGGATAATGCTAGAAAGTTAAGTGCTTTGTCGCCTGTTAGCCATGATATTGTCCACACCTATACCCCTATTCATAGTAATGCAACCCAGTTTCAAATGGTGATTCTATGTAGGGGATGTTTGGCTAGAGACAGAAAAGTTTCACCCTTACTGCGAGTTTTGAAGCAAAACACGCATAATTCCACCCAATTAGTACAAAAAAAGCGTGCCAAGAATCCCATAGTGGGGAAATCTGGCACGCATAATGAAGTATAAGGATATCATGAAATCGTTCCCCGATTCTACGTCAAGAGCTAATTTCAGATATTGCCTGGTTGTTTATGCTAAAGAGCATGGTATATCTGCCGCTGCCCGTGAGTTTAATACAACCAGACCGACTGTCCAAAAATGGGTACGAAGATATGATTCGCAAGAAGGAGTGGAGAGCCTTAAGAATCAATCCAGGATTGGACAGAATCATCCGGATAAGATATCTGAAGAAGCCAGACAAAGGATCATCGCATTCAGAAAGGATACCAAGAACCAACTTGGGGCAAGGCGGATAATAGAAATATTGGGCTTGGATTACTCGGCAAAAACAGTCAATAAGATACTGAAACATAGCGGATTGATCAAGAAAACCCCCACTAAATGGAAGAAAAGGTGGGATATGAGCATAATCCGTGCCCAATACAAGCCATTTCAGAAGATCCAAATTGATGTGAAGTACCTCAACGATATGCCAAACTGCTATGAGGCCTACTGCAAAGGCGATATTCCCAAGTTCATGATATCAGCCAGGGACTATAAAACCGGCTGGTTGTTTATGGGCTTTACGAATTACCTGGATTCCAAATCCACCGGTATATATGCTCAGTACTTAATCCAAGGACTGAAGAATGCCGGAGTAGATATGTCGGAAGTGACATTCCAGACTGATAATGGAAAAGAATTTGTAGACCGCATGACCTCTCAGCCCACATTCTTTGAGAAAGTCCTCAAAGACCAAGTCAAACACAGAGCAATTCCACCCGCATCTCCTAGGTACAATAGTGACATTGAAGCCTTCAATGGAAGGGTCGAAAGCGAATTCTTCAACTTAGAAGACTTCAATAGCTACCCTGATTTCGCCAGTAAAGCCTTGCTATACAATGTATATTTCAACATGCTAAGGAAAAACAGAAACCGAAACAATAAGACCCCCGCAGATATCTTGGCTATGGAGAACAAGAAGTTGAAGCCAATCAACTTGATGCTCCCAACCTCTTGCTTGCGATCTCTTGCGAAAATGACTATATTAACAGTATCGACCCTGTAAAGTTTAAAGGGTTACCGCACATTACGATTAGGGACGTTAGGGCGATGGAGCGGTTAGGGCGGTTGTGCGCCATAGGCCGATCAACGTCTTTATCAACACAGAGTAAAAGAGGAAAAGAATATATCATTAGCATCAGTTAGATCAGTCAGGTCAGGTCTCAATCAAGATCATGCAAAACAAAGGAATCACATGAATCAGAGTTCCATCAATAAATCCGCGTGTTACCCAAAAAATCAGCGTTCATCTGCGACTATATCTGCGCAAATCTGCGTGAAACCCAACAAAGGGGATAGAGAAAAGAGGTCACAAAGAGCAAAGGAGATAATCAGATGATTGTGAATAACTGGGAATAAATATTGCATAGAGAATCAAGCAAAAGGAGTTACGCATGAGAATCTTGTTGATCGTCTTTATAGGATTACTTGTTTGCAGTTTACACGGCTTTGAGCCGGAGCTACCCGGCTTGGGGATGCGAGATGGCGAGTCTCTGAGCTGGAGACTGAGCTCATATCACGAGAGCAGCGCGTCCTGGACCTACGAAGATGGCGGTTCCACGGATAAGCAGGCAACTTATTACTACAGCAGTGATTCAGCCACCCGTCCGGATAGCTGTTACTTCGTGGATGGCAGCCACATTTTCACCGACTACTATACAGAAATCTACGAGTATCAGGATTATCCTGCCTATCGCGAGAAAATTACGCGCTCCAAGAATAGTAACGGAGCCTACAACCCTTATGGCAGCGTGGAACGGACAGACTTGAATGGCCGTATCGTGCATTATCACACTTGGCGCTATGAAGGAAGTGATTCGCTGGAAATAAAGCGAGACGAATACACATATGACGATAGCGGCAATTTGCTGCAAAAAGTAGAATACTCGGTCTGGGGATCCGCGCCATTCGGACCGCGCAAGGTTTTCCGCAAAACCTACAATGAAGCCAATCTGCTACTCAGCGAAGAGGAATATAATGTCCTGAATCACGATCTGAACACTCTTCAGTTATATTATAACTCGGTGTTTTGCTACGACGCGCAAAACCGGATGGTGGCCAAGCTCTATAAACAGAGCGTTAACTACCGTTA
>JAJOKA010000207.1 GCA_021206555.1 Candidatus Cloacimonadota bacterium
TACAATTTACGATTATGGCTGTGGAGCATGGCGAGTCGTAAAACAATGATGGGAGTGGGTATAACTCTCAAAAATGTCCCAATATCCGGGAGCCTTATCCCGATTCTCATTGACAAAAAGGGCATTGAGAATTATCTTGCTGTAAAGAACAATAAATGGAGACCCAAAATGCTTAGGCAGATACTTTTAGCCAAGCTTCACCGGGCTACGGTGAAGGAATGTGACATCAATTACAATGGCAGCATAAAAATCGATGAAGCCCTGCTGGAAGCCAGTGGCATGCAGGAATTTGAGCGTGTGGAAGTGTTCAACATTACCAATGGCGCGCGCTTTAGCACCTATATCATCAAAGGCGAACGGGGCAGCGGAATGGTTGGCATCAATGGTGCCGCGGCGCGGTTGGCCCAGGTGGGTGACCGCATCATCGTGATCAATTATGGTATGATGGACGATGCCGAAATGCTGGCACACAAACCCAGAATCGTAATCCTGGGTGAAGAAAACAAGATCGACAGCATTATCTGATGTTACTCATTCGTAATCTATATGAAATGCGGGAGCTATCCTACCCGGCGAAAGCCACAGTGGGTTTCGTGCCCCACCATGGGCTATCTGCATGAAGGGCATCTGAGTCTGGTTACTGCATCAAAAGCGAATTGCGACATCACAGTGGCTTCCATCTTTGTAAATCCTGCCCAGTTTGGCCCCAATGAAGATCTGGCCAGCTATCCCAGAGATTTGGATCGCGATCTGGATTTGTTGGAGGCTGAGGGTGTGGATTACGTATTTTTCCCCACTACCGAGATGATGTATCCTGAGGGCTATCTCACTTGGGTGGAAGTGCAGAGGATGGGTGATATCCTGTGTGGAGCCAGTCGTCCGGGGCATTTCCGAGGGGTATGCACAGTGGTCTTGAAGCTGATCAACATTGTGCGGCCTCATTTCATGTTTATGGGTGAGAAGGATTTTCAACAGCTCAGTATCTTGCGTAAAATGGTCTTGGATCTGAATCTTGAGCTGGAGATCGTCGGATGTCCGATCATCCGGGAAGCAGACGGCCTGGCTAAGAGCAGCCGCAATGTGTATCTGGATCCAGAGCAACGCAAGCAAGCAGCAAAGATCCATAAAGCACTGGAGCTGGCGCAATCCATGTTCCGCGATGGTGTGACCCGGGCAGACGCGGTGATCTTGGAAGTGGCCAGACATCTGGAAGCTGAAGGGCTGAGAATCGACTATGTAAGCATCGTGGATACCGAAGACTTGCAGATGCAGACAGAGCTGAACTCACGCAGCCGGATGCTGATCGCGGTTCATGTAGGAAAAACCCGCCTAATTGACAATATGCTTCTGGTTTAGCCTGCAAATCTGCTTGACAGATGCAGCCCCTCAAAAATACTGACATTTCACAGATAAATACGTGTAGATAAAGCCCTTGGCGAAAGTGGCGGAATTGGCAGACGCGCTGGACTTAGGATCCAGTAGGTTCACTCCTGTAGGGGTTCGAGTCCCCTCTTTCGCACCAATCTTTTGATTTAACACTAAGGAGATATAAAGTGCAGGTAGATTTTAACGCAATCAATGCCGTAACCAAAGAGATAACGATCCAGGTTCCCGCCGCAGACGTGGCAGTGGCTTGGGAAAAACACCTTCGTAAAACAGCCAGAAGCGCTGAAGTACCCGGCTTTCGCAAGGGCAAAGCGCCCCTGGCGATGGTGGAACGCCTTTATGCTGAACGCACAACAGAATACTTCCTGCAGGACTGCGTGAATGATTACTTCGATGCTGCCGCCAAAGAACACGACATCAACTATTTACTCTTCCCGGACGTGAAGGATGTGCAGTGGGAAAAAGGCACGGATATGACGATCAAAATCGAGATCGAACACGAGCCGCATCTGGAGTTTAAACAGCTCGAAGGCCTGAAAGTTCCCTATACTCCCATCTCGCTTGATGATGAGATCGATAAAAACCTGGAAGAGCTGAAAAATCAGAATGGCCGCGTGGTGGATGTGGAAGAAGCCATCGAAAACGATCATGTGGACGTGGAATACACCCTCAAGATCGGTGGTGAAGAGATCAAACTCAGCGCTTCACTCTTTGCCGGTGAAAATCCCGAAGCCCGCGCTCTGCCTGAGCTCATCGGAAAAAAGACCGGTGACGTGATCGAAGCCGAACTCAGCGGCATGAGCATCAAGGTAACCTCGCGGAATACCGCTTTGGATTTGGATAACGCCACAAAATATCCCGTCAGCGTCATGGTGAATGCCATCAGCAGAATGCAGTATCCTGAACTTAACGACGATTTTGCCAAAGACATGGAATTTGACAGCATGCAGGCCCTGCGCGCCAAACTGGCAGAAGACATGCGTCTGGCCAATGAGAATAAAAAACATCGATGGCCAGAACTTCGCTGTGGTGGGTAAACTCTATGTGGACAACAACTTTGAGCTACCTATGAAGACCATTCAATACCTGGCTGCCAAAGAAGCGGAAAATAGCCCCCACCAGCAGTATCGTCAATATCTGGAGTATCAGTACAAAATGCAGATCTCTCAGGAGATGGTGACGATGTACATTCTCAGGAATCTGCGGGATCAAGTGGAACTGGAAGTGACAGACGAGATGATGGAAGAATACATCACCCATGAAGCCATCCTGGCAGATAACACTGTGGAAGCCTATAAAGAACGCAAGAAAGACGAAATTGCCAGCGAGGACTATCGCGATGGCGTGCGTAATTACTTCATCCTGCGTAAATTGGCGGCAACGGCAGATTTCTTCATTCCCGAGCCGGAACAAGCGGATGATCAGATCGAAGATGCCCAGCTTGTGGATCAAAACGAGGAAGACCAAGCTTAAATAAGAGGGAGCTACAAATGAACTATATCCCAATGGTAATCGAACAGGTAGGCCGCGGAGAACGCGCTTACGACATATACAGCAGACTGCTGAAGGACCGCATCATCTTTGTGGGCGGACCCATCGACGACGTTTTTGGCAAACACCGTGGTGGCACAGCTTTTTGCACTTGGAAGGCGACGATCCGGCAAAGGATATCTATATGTATATCAATAGCCCCGGTGGCAGCATCAGCAGCGGTCTGGCGATCTATGATACCATGCAGTATATCAAACCGATGGTTTCCACCATCTGCATCGGTATGGCAGCCTCGATGGGCGCAGTGCTGCTTGCCGCTGGAGCCCAGGGCAAACGGACTGCTTTGCCCAATAGCCGCATCATGATTCACCAACCCTGGGGGTGGCACCCAAGCCGGGCCGCGGACATCGAAATCCAGGCTCGTGAAATCCTCTATCTCAGAGGGAGAATGAACGAAATCCTGCATCATCACACAGGGAAAAGTCTGGACCAGATCGGCAAAGACACGGATCGTGACTATTTCCTCAGCGCGATTGAAGCCAAAGAATATGGCTTGATCGACGATGTGATCGCGCAGCGGGATCAAAATCAGGAGAAATAATGGCGGATCGTACCAGAAACCTTAGCTGTTCCTTTTGTGGCAAAGACGAAGCTGAAGTGCAAAACCTCATCCGCGGGATTGCGGGGAACATTTGCAACGAATGCATCGAGATGTGTCACAACATCATAGAGACCAATTCGCCGATCGAGGAAGCGGAGGACTTTGATGTCCCGATTCCCAGCAAGATCAAGAGCTATATGGATCAATACGTGATCGGGCAAGACCGCGCCAAAGAGATCATTTCAGTGGCGGTTTATAACCACTACAAGAGAATATATAAGCAAAAACACGATGATGAAGTGGATCTGGAAAAGAGCAACATCATGATGATCGGGCCCACCGGAAGCGGCAAGACCTTGATTGCCCAGACTCTTGCGCGCTTTTTGCAGGTACCCTTTGCCATCAGTGATGCCACCACCCTGACCGAGGCCGGTTACGTGGGTGAAGACGTGGAAAACATCCTCGTGCGCCTTTTGCAGAATGCCAATTACGATGTGCCCAAAGCCGAACGCGGTATCGTTTACATTGATGAGATCGATAAAATATCGCGTAAAAGCGAGACACCTTCCATCACTCGTGACGTATCCGGTGAAGGCGTGCAACAGGCATTGCTCAAGATCTTGGAAGGCACCAAAGTAAACGTCCCGCCCAAAGGTGGACGTAAGCATCCCCAGCAGGAATTCATCGAGATGGATACCAGGAACATCCTGTTCATCGCCGGTGGAGCTTTCTTTGGCTTGGAAAACATCATCAAACAGCGCACCAACAAAAAGGCCATCGGGTTTGACGTGGAAATCGGTGAAGTCACCCAAGATCACAATATCTTCGATCTCACCAATCCCCATGATCTGCTAAAATATGGCCTGATCCCGGAACTCATCGGTCGCATGCCGGTCATTTGCACACTACACGAGCTCAGCGAGGAAGCGCTCATCGCCATCCTGACCGAGCCCAAGAATGCCATTTGCAAACAGTATCAAAAGCTCTTTGAGATGGATGGAGTGGACTTGCAGTTTGACACCGAAGCGCTGAAAGAGATCGCCCGCATCGCGATCACGCAGAAGACGGGAGCGCGTGGACTGCGATCGATCATGGAACGCTTTATGATCAAGATCATGTACGATATCCCGGATCAAGGCAATGTGGAAAGCTGCACGATTACCACGGGAGTGGTTTCCGAAACTGAAGATCCCGTATTTACCTTTGTTAAACCCATCCGTTCCAGGGCGAGAGCCGCGGGAGAGGATTGATAGGAGAGAATCCTGTGACTAAAATCCTGACATGTCTTATGGCGCTGGTGATGCTCTTCATTGGCGCCTGTTTTTCTGATGCGGAGTTGATCGTTAAAAAACAACAGCACCGGCGATGCCTGGGTGCGGATTGATAGCGGTTATGAACGCTTTATCCCGGCCATGTCCCGACGCACAATCGGCGTATCAGGCACTCACACAGTGGCTTTGCATTATCGTGGTGATCACATCCTAAGGGGAGTGATCTATGTAGATATGAGCTATGGTGGAGGGCAAAACCTCACTCTGGAGCCCAATTGCGGCGCTCTGCGCATTCGGAATAGCTCAAACCGCAGTATCAGAGGAGCCTATCTCACCAGATCAGGCAGTAATCAATGGGGTGGCAACATCCTGGACGGGCATCTGCAAAGCGGTACTTCGGAAACGATCAGCCTCAATCCCGATCTCTGGGATCTGAAGATTGAGGATCAGCACTACAATTTCTACTACTACTCGGGCTTGAAGGTGAATCTGGATCAGACGCGCGTGCTCAGCTTCAACCCCTAAGAGCAAGCATTATAGTCAGTTAGCTAACGCTTTACAAAGCTGACTCTTTGTCCTAAGATATCCACCTGGATGCTGTCCGCTTTTGAGACCCTGGAATCATAAAACAGATATCCCTCCCTGCGGGTGCCACTCAATAAATCTCCAAATGTAAAGGCGTCTGCCATCAGCGCGTAGCGGTCTTCTTCTCGCTTTAGCAAGCTTTTATCCTGTTCTGTAATCGGGTTTAGGGGTGTCTGCCAATCCCAAAAGGTGGGTTGGCTGATAGAGAGCAAGAGATAGTTCAATGGGATGGGGCTATATTGCCTGCCGTCCACGATCAGGGGAAAGCTCTGATCCGATAAGCTCAGGTTTTTGGGGCTGATGTTCTGTACTCTGAGATAGAGGCTGAAGCTGTCGCTGGCTAAATTGCTGCCATTGGGGCTGCGATAAACTTGAGGACGGATGGCAACAATCAGGCTATCCGTCCTCACAATGGCAAAGCGGTCTTCAATTATATAGTCTCCCGGTGCCGGCTGGAAACGCTTGATGGCGCATCCGGCCAGCACAAGGAAGACAAGGATTATGCTACTCTTCAGAATCGTCCGCGTCGTCAGCGGTGTCGATATCCTCATCGATTTCATCAATATCATCCGGCTCAGCGTCATAATCTTCATCACCATCGATGATGGCAGAAGGGATGATCTGAGGAGCCTTTTTTCAGCTCTTCTACTTCTTTGTCCAGAGCTTCTTCATTATCAGTTTCCGGTGGCACGCAGTGATATCGCGAACCTGATCTTTGGAAGCCAAAATTGATCAAGCGTACACCCTGGGTATTGCGGCTGATGGTGGAGATTTCCTTCACGGCCTGACGGATGATCATGCCACTATGGGTGATGATCATCAGATCATCATCATCGGTCACCAGCATCAGAGCTGCCATTTTGCCGTTACGCGCGGTGGTCTTCATGGTGATCACGCCCTTGCCGCCACGATGGACATTCACCGGATACGCGGACATGGGGCTGCGTTTGCCATAGCCATTTTCACTCACAGCCAGAAGCGTGGGCGGGTTTTCATTGTCTGCGGCCAGCATGTCTTCCTGACTGATCAAGGCCATAGAGATCACGAAGTCATCATCCCGCAAGCGGATACCACGCACGCCTTTGGTATTGCGACCCATGGCGCGAGCTTCGTTTTCATCAAAGCGGTTGTTGAAGCCAAAGCGAGTAGCCAGCAGGATGTGATCTCCCACAGAGGAGATTCTGGCATCGATCAGCTCATCTCCATCCAGCAGCTTGATGGCTCGGATGCCATTGGTGCGAGGACGGGAATAGGCTGCCAGAGAGGTCTTCTTGATCAAGCCGTTGCGGGTGCACATCACGATGTTCTTTGAGGGATCAAAGTTCTTGAGCGTTACAAAGGCTTTGATCTTCTCACCTTCGGAGAACTTCACAAGGTTGACGATGGCCTTGCCTCTCGCGGTGCGGCTGGCTTCCGGAATCTCATAGACTTTGAGCCAATGGCACATACCGTGATCGGTAAAGAGCAGGATGTAGCTATGCGCGCTGGCCACGAAGAGGTATTGGATGAAGTCATTCTCTTTGAGGTTGGAGGCGCTCAGGCCTTTGCCGCCACGTCCCTGTACCTTGTAGGTATCTACGGGCAAACGCTTTACATAGCCATCATGGGAGATGGTGACCACCATCATTTCATCGGCAATCAGATCTTCCATATTGAAGCTGCCACCGTGACCTTCGATGATGGAGGTGCGTCTGCGATCGCCAAATTTATCTTTGAGTTCAGAGGTTTCTTCCTTGATCACGTTCAAACGCAGTTCACGGCTGGAAACCAGAGCGCGTAACTTCTCGATGATCTCCAGAAGCTCACGATACTCTTGCTCAATCTTGTCTCTTTCCAGACCGGTGAGACGCTGCAAACGCATATCCAGAATGGCTTTGGCTTGAATCTCGGAAAGGCCGAATTTCTCCTGCAAAGCGGCATTGGCTTCCGGGGGTGTAGCGCTGGCACGGATGGTGGCGATCACTTCGTCAAGATGATCCAGGGCAATGCGATAGCCTTCCAATATGTGCAGACGTGCCTCGGCATTGCGCAGTTCAAACTGGGTTCTACGCAGGATCACGTCATGACGGAATTCGATGAAGTTGCTGATCATCTCTTTCATATTCAGCACTTGCGGCACGCCATCACGCAGACAGAGGTTGATCACGCCAAAGGTACTTTGCATCTGCGTGTATTTATACAGCAGGTTTTGCACCACGTTGGCATCGTGATTACGTTTCACCTGGATCACGATGCGCATACCGTCGCGTCCGGATTCATCACGGATGTCACTGATGCCTTCAATGCGCTTTTCCTTTACCAGATTCACCATGCGCTCGATGAGCAGGGATGTGGTCACCTGGTAAGGGATGGAGCGGATGATGATGCGCTCGCTGTCGTTGGGCAAGGTCTCGATCTCCATCTCACCGCGCACCAGGAGCCTGCCACGACCGGTCTCAAAGTAATCACGGATGCCATCCGAACCGAGGACGAATCCACCGGTGGGGAAGTCCGGCCCTTTGATGTATTGGAGCAGATCCAGCGGTTCCAGCTCAGGATTATCCACCATGGCGATGATTGCGTCACAGACTTCGCCGATGTTGTGGGGAGGCATGTTTGTAGCCATACCCACAGCGATACCAGATGATCCGTTGATCAAAAGATTGGGCGTGCGGGATGGGAATACCACGGGTTCTTTGCGAGTTTCATCATAGTTGCTACGGAAGTCCACAGTGTCTTTTTCCAGTTCACTGAGCATTTCCATGGTTACTTTCTGCATGCGTGCTTCCGTATAACGCATGGCTGCAGGGGGGTCGCCATCAATTGAGCCAAAGTTTCCCTGGCCATCGATCAATTGATAGCGCATGATCCAGGGTTGGGCCATGCGCACCAGAGTGGGATACACTACCTGTTCACCGTGAGGATGGTAGTTTCCGGAAGTGTCACCGGCGATCTTGGCACATTTACGGAAGTGCCGCCGGGACTGAGATTAAGCTCGTGCATGGCAAATAGGATGCGGCGCTGAGAGGGCTTGAGCCCATCGCGAATATCCGGCAATGCGCGCGAAACGATCACGCTCATGGAATAATCCAGATAGGCTTGTTTGAGATGATCTTCGATCTGGGTTGGGATTATTCTGTTGTTATCAGACATCTATATCTCCATTAAATATCAAGGTTTTTTAACGTAACGAGCGTTTTTCCTGAATGAACTCTCTGCGAGGTTTCCACTTCATCACCCCATCAGGATGGTAAACATACGATCTGCCTCAATGGCGTCATCCATGCGCACTGCGATCATGGCCCGCGTACTGGGATCCATGGTGGTCTCCCACAGTTGTTCGGCATTCATTTCACCCAGATCTTGAGCGCTGGATGATCACGCCTTTGTCGCCAAAATCAGCAAGCGCGGCATCGCGCTCAGCTTCGGTGAAGACATAGCGTTTCTGTTTGCCTTTGCGAACCAGGAAGAGAGGCGGCATGGCGATATAGAGGTGGCCATGCTCGATCACGGGACGCATGTAGCGATAGAAGAAGGTCATTAAAAGAGTGCTGATGTGTGCTCCGTCCACGTCCGCGTCAGCCATGATGATAATCTTGTGATAGCGCAGACGCGTGACGTCAAAATCTGCTCCGATGCCGGCTCCCAAAGCGAGGATGATGGGCTGGATCTTGTCGTTGTTCAACACCTTGTCCACACGGGCTTTTTCGGTATTGAGCATCTTGCCCCACAGAGGTAGAATAGCCTGGAAACTGCGATCCCGACCCTGCTTGGCAGAACCGCCCGCGGAATCTCCCTCCACCAGGAAGATCTCGGTTTTGGAAGGATCGGTGATCGAGCAATCGGCCAGCTTTCCGGGCAAGGAACCGCTCTCCAACACGGATTTACGGCGAGTGAGCTCACGCGCTTTACGTGCCGCTTCCCGGCTGCGAGCTGCCATCACGCTCTTCATCGAGATGTTCTTGGCCTCAGCTGGATGCTCCTCAAAATAGACCAGGAGCTTTTCATAGACAGCGGAGCCCACGACGCCTTCTACTTCCGAGTTTTGCAGTTTGGTCTTGGTCTGTCCTTCAAACTGCGGATTGGATATCTTCACGGAAACAACGGCAGTGAGGCCTTCACGAATGTCTTCACCGCTGGGGCTGACTTTCTCGTTTTTTAACAGATCATGGTTTTTGATATAGGCATTCACGGCTGAAGTAAGGCCGCGTTTGAAGCCGGAGAGGTGAGTGCCACCCTCGATGGTATTGATGTTGTTCGCGAAGGAAAAGATGTTTTCCTGATAGCCTTCGTTATATTGCACTGCTACTTCAAATTCCAAACCTTCTTTAGCGGATTCCACGTGAATGGGTTTGGGAAAGAGGGGTTTTTTGTTCTGATTCAGGTATTCCACAAAGCTGTTGATGCCGCCGTCATACTTGAAGTCGTGCATGCGGTCGCTGCGTTCATCCTTGAGGATGATGCGCACTCCGCGGTTCAGGAATGCCAATTCTCTGAGACGGGTAGTGAGATAGTCAAAGCTAAACTCGGTGGTTTCAAAGATCGAAGCGTCAGGACGGAACTTGATCACAGTACCTTTGCGGTTACTGGAGCCCAAGACCTTGAGTTCAGTGACCGGGATGCCGCGCTCAAGACGCATAAAGTGCTCTTTGCCATTGGTGTGCACGCGCACTTCAAACCACTCGGAGAGGCGTTCACCACGGATACGCCCACGCCGTGCAGGCCACCGGACACTTTATATGAATTCTGGTCAAACTTTCCGCCGGCATGCAAGACGGTGAGCACCACCTGCACGGCAGGGACACCCATGTCTTTTTGAATATCCACGGGGATACCACGGCCATTGTCATCCACTTCGATGTTGCCATCGGTAGTGATGGTGACTTTGATCAGATCGCAATATCCGGCCAGAGCCTCATCGATGGAGTTGTCAACTACTTCGTACACAAGGTGATGCAGTCCGCGCTCACTGGTGCCGCCAATGTACATGGCGGGACGTTTGCGCACCGCTTCCAAGCCCTTGAGGACTTTAATGCTACTCGCGGTATAGGTGTTTTCTGGCATAATCTATTGTCTCCTATATATTTAACACGGCTTTTAGGAGGCTCTTGCCATGGCTTTCACCAGGCAAGGCTCAATATCATGTTATCTTGTTGCCAGATAAAATGATAAGCCGAATCTGTCAAGAACTTTCTTACTAATATCTGAGATTGTAACAGCTATAAAATACAATGACTTACCGAGCGGGCATATTGGGGATAGAATCATGCTCTGAATTTGGCCATAATCTCAGGCTCAGATTTCCGACCGGAAAACCCCGTATTTGTGCCCAAAAGCTGATGGAATCTTGCGATTCCGGTCTTCGTGCGTGGGACTCACCGTTTTTTTATTGACTGAATTGCAGCTCCCAGAATAGTGTGCAAAAAACAATCATTCCGTATAAGGAGAATCAATGGCTTACAACAAGATGAAAACCGACTTACAGCAGCTCTTCAGCGAACTCAAAGAGCAGGGTCTGTACAAAAAAGAACGCATTCTCACCACTCCGCAAGGCGCTCAAATCGGCGTGGCCGGTGGTGGACAAGCTCTGAACTTCTGTGCCAACAACTATCTGGGCTTGGGCAACCATCCGGAAGTGATCAAAGCCTCTCAAGAGATCATGGATACCTGGGGCTACGGCCTTGCCTCCGTGCGCTTTATCTGCGGAACTCAGCAGATTCACAAAGATCTCGAAGAAGCAGTATCAAAGTTCCTGGGCACCGAAGATACCATCCTCTATGCCGCTTGCTTTGATGCCAATGGTGGTGTATTCGAACCCCTTTTGGGTGAAGATTCCGCTCTGATCTCGGACGAACTGAATCACGCTTCCATCATCGACGGAGTTCGTCTTTGCAAAGCCAAACGCTATCGCTACAAACACAGCAATATGCAAGAGCTGGAAGAGGCTCTGAAAGATTCTCAGGACATGAAGTATCGTCTGATCTGCACCGATGGCGTGTTCTCCATGGATGGCGACATGGCCAAAGCTGGATCAGATCTGCGATTTGGCGGATAAATATGACGCTTTGGTGATGGTGGACGATAGCCATGCCACGGGTTACATCGGCAAGACCGGACGCGGAACTCCGGAACAATTCGGTGTGATGGATCGCGTGGATATCATCACCACCACTTTCGGCAAAGCCATGGGTGGCGGAAACGGTGGTTGCACCAGTGGTCGCAAGGAAATCATCGAGCTTCTGCGTCAACGCAGCCGTCCATACCTGTTCTCAAACACCGTAGCTCCTGCCATCGTAGGTGCTACCTTGAAGGTGTTGGAACTGCTCAGCTCTTCCACCGAACTGCGGGACAAAGTGTGGGACAATGCCAAATACTTCCGCAGCAAGATGATCGCTGCCGGTTTTGACATCGTGGAAGGCAATACCGCGATCGTCCCCGTGATGCTTTACGATGCTCCGTTGGCCATGAAGATGGCAGATATGCTGCTCAAAGAAGGCGTTTACGTGATCGGCTTTGTGTATCCTGTGGTACCCAAAGGCAAAGCCCGCATCCGCGTGCAACTCTCTGCCGCGCATAGCCATGAAGATCTGGATAAGACCATTGCGGCCTTCATCAAGATCGGCAAAGAGCTCGGGCTCATTAAATAATCATTTGATGCGTAAAGGGGTGATATATCTGGTTCCGGTGCCATCGGCAACCTCAGAGATATCACCTTCGTGCGCTTGATATCCTTAGTTCCGTGTCACTTATCGCTTGTGAGGATACTCGCAAGACGGCATTCCTGCTCTCAGAACACTCCATCCCCTGCCCCAAACTGATTAGCTTTCATAAGTTTAATGAACGTAGTCGGGAAGATATCCTCTTCCGGCATTTAGACGCCGGCAATGATCTGGCAATAGTTTCAGACGCGGGCTCGCCCGCAGTTTCCGATCCCGCTTTGGGCATCGTGCAGCAAGCAGTGCAAAGGGGCATCGAAGTGATTGCCTTACCCGGTGCCACGGCACTGATTCCAGCCTTCAGCGTTTCCGGAATGGGGGACAGCAGGTTCCAGTTTATGGGTTTTTTGCCCACCAAAAAGAAAGAACGCAGGGCCATGCTCACCAACCTCAGAAGCTACCCCTATCCCACGGTGATCTACGAAAGCGTGCACCATCTGAAGGCTACTTTACAGGATTTGCACGCCGCGTTGGGCGATCGCAAAGTCTCCATCAGTCGCGAGATCAGCAAGCTGTACGAAGAATGCATCCGTGGAACGCTGGGTGGTCTTCTGGAAGATTATCAGATCATGGAAAAGGGAGAGTTCGTGATTGTTTTAGCGGGAGCTGAGCCCATCATAGAAAGTTTCCCCAATCCGGAAGCGGAAGCCATGCTCACGCAATACCCGGATCTCAGGAGCAAGGAATTGGCCGAACTCATGGCCGAGCGCTTTGGCATCGGCAAAAATGCCGCATATACCTTTATCACAAAGATGAGGAAGCCTTGAACCCTTTCTGCTCTTCGATTTTGACGGTACCCTGGCGGATTCCATCGGCCTGGGCATGCAGATCGCCAATCAGCTGGCTCCTCAATTTGGCATCAAACCCCTGAGCAAAGAGGATTTTGATAAGCTGCGCAACCTCAGCATCCCCAAGGCGCTAAAGACGCTCAAAATCCCCTTTTACAAAGTCCCCAAGGCAATCTCTGTGGCCCTGTTGGAATACCGGCATCTGGTACATGAGCTCCACCCCTTTCCCGGCATCCATGATATGCTGGAAGAGCTGCGCGGGATGGACTGTAGAATGGCGCTGCTGAGCTCGAATACTAAAGAGAATGTGACGCACTTCCTGGAGCAGCATGACTTGAACTTCTTTGATTGGGTGGAAGGAACTTCCGGCATCCTGAAAAAGCACAGCAGCATCCGTAAGCAACTGAAAAAGCATAACTTGAAACCGGAGAACGTGATCTATGTGGGCGATGAAGTGCGCGATGTGATCGCTGCCCATAAATGCGGCCTTCAGATCATCTCCGTAAGCTGGGGCTTCCATACCGTGGAACTACTATCCAGTCAGAACCCCGATTACTGGTGGAGACTCCTCAGCAGATTGTGCAGATTGTGAGGGATGAGGTGTGAGGGATGAGGGATGAGGTGTTAGGTGTTAGGTGTTAGGTGTTAGAACTCATACTTATTACTGGTTTACCTCATGCTTTCCTCATAGCATGAAGAGATTATGAGATAAACCCGGGTTAAGCCGGAGGCGAAGCACTTGGGAACAAAAAGCAATGGGCGAGCCGCAGCCCGCCCAAATCACACCTCATCCCTCACACCTCTACGGCCTACCAACTCCATAATAGCTAAATCCCAATTCCCGCACTTGCTGCGGATCATATTGATTGCGTCCATCGAAGATAACCGGAGTTTTCATCAGCTCTCTCATACGGGGGAAATCCGGATAGCGGAATTGCCGCCACTCTGTGATCAGGAGCATAGCGTCGCAATCCTTCAGGGTGCTGTATTCATCTTCACAAAGGCTAAGTGCGGTGTTATCGCCCAGCAGTCTCTGGGCTTCATGCATGGCGACGGGATCATAGGCTTGCACTTTGGCACCGAGTTCGGTGAGGGCATTGATGATCACCATCGAAGGAGCTTCGCGCATATCATCGGTCTGGGGCTTGAAAGCTAAACCCCACACGGCAAAGCACTTGCCGGAGAGATCATCACCAAAGTGCTGTTTCACCTTGTCGATCAGCATCTTCTTCTGGTCTTTGTTCACATCTTCCACGGCTTTGAGGATGCGGCTGTTGAAGCCAACCTGATTTGCCATGTGGATCAGGGCTTTGATGTCTTTGGGGAAACAGCTTCCGCCATAGCCCACACCGGGATAGATGAATTTGTATCCGATGCGGCTGTCGCTGCCGATGCCATTGCGTACTTCTTCCACGTCCGCACCATAAGCATCGCAAAGCCTGGAGATTTCGTTGATAAAGGATATCTTGGTGGCCAAAAGCGCGTTAGCTGCATATTTGGTCATTTCAGCGGAGCGGATGCTCATCACGATCACGCGGTCATGGGTGCGGCAAAAGGGAGCATAGAGCTTGTGCATGATCTGTGCTGCTTGTTCGCTGTCTGTGCCGATCACCACGCGATCCGGCTTCATAAAGTCATCAATGGCAGCACCTTCCTTGAGGAACTCCGGGTTTGAGACCACGGAGAACTCCACATCCACACCGCGTTCATCAAGCTTCTTTTGCACGTGTTTTCTCACCAGATCAGCAGTGCCTACGGGAACAGTGGATTTGTCCACGATCACCTTGTAGCTATCCATATAGCTGGCAATCTCTTCCGCTGCGGACAGCACGTGAGAGAGGTCAGCACTGCCATCCTCATCCGGAGGTGTGCCCACCGCAATGAAGAGGATCAGGGCTTGTTCCACCGCTTCTTTGAGATTGGTGGTAAAGCTGAGTCGTCCAGCTTCCACATTGCGATGCACCATGGCTTCCAAACCGGGCTCGTAGATGGGAATCTCACCGGCTTTGAGCATTTGGATTTTGCGTTCATCTTTATCGACACATATCACGCTGCTGCCCATATCGGCAAAACATGCGCCACTGGTGAGTCCGACGTATCCGGAACCGATTACTGCGAGTTTCATAGCTATCTATCTCCTCTTTTGTCTTTGAAATACTTGATTACTTCGGCGATGCCTTGGGGCAGAGCATACTGAGGCTTCCAGCCCAGTTCTGCTTTTGCTTTGTCGATCTTGAGTAGCGAGCGGTGCAAGTCCCCTTTACGAGCTGACCCCTTGTGGGGGGGTAGTTTCCTGGCCGAGTTGCTTGCAGATCTCGGTGTAAAGCTGCTTCGTGGTGGTTTCCACACAGGTTCCGATGTTGAATGCTTCGCCGCTTCCCTTTGCCAGAGCCAGCAGATTGGCTGAAACTACGTCCCGGACAAAGACATAGTCACGAATCATGCCACCAGGCTCTTCAGGGTAGGCATTGAGCGTGGGGGTCTGGCCGGCCAGCAGCATTTCCACAAAGATCGAGACTACTCCGGCCTCGCCATGGGAGACCTGACGCGGACCATAGACATTGGCATAGCGCAAGACGGTGTAATCCAAGCCATAAGTGTGACGGTAGAAATACAGGTAGTCCTCACCCACCATCTTGTTGATGGCATACACAGAGAGCGGCTTGGGGTTATAAGTCTCGGAAGTGGGATACTCGGTGGCCTCGCCATACATAGCCCCTCCGGAAGAGATGTAGATCACCTTTTTCACAGAGTGTTTCACGCTGCATTCCAGGATGTTGATCAGGCCTTTCACATTGATCTCAGCATCGGTGAGGGGATCTTCTATGGAGAGCGGAACCGAGATCTGCGCTGCGTGATGATCCACGACATCGGGCTTTTCTCTGGCAAAGACGTCTTCCAAACGGGGATCGCAGATGTCCATCTCGTAAAACTTAGCTTGGGGATTGAGGTTGTGGGGGTATCCAGTGCGGAAATTATCCACGATTACCACTTCATGTCCCGCGTCAATAAAGGCATCAGCCACATGTGACGCGATGAAACCAGCGGCTCCGGTGATCAGTATTTTCATGTCTCTTCCTCGATTATCTCGTATTCTCCGATGATTTTGATGTTTTTGGGATCCACAGAGACCATTACGGCCTGTCTCAAAATATCCACTTGCAAGCGGACTTCGGAGATCTTGTCATGGTTTTCCACCACTCCGCGCATGCCTTTCAGCGAGCCATCCAGGATCTCTACTTCCAGGCCTTTGGAGAGCCACATGGTGGGTGAGACCTCCACGTCCTTCTTATTGGCAAAACACAGCCGGTCAAGCTCTTTGATCAGGTGTTCCTGTTTGCCCACCCTGATGAAGCGGACGACCAGACCTGAGATGGCCACACGATCCCGATCCTGAGGCCCCAATACCGCGAAGAGATAGCTGGGGAACATGGGAACGGTGGTGACGACCTTGCGTCTCTGATAGACGCGTTTATGCTTGATCTGAGGTAGGTAATAGGGCATAAGCCGTTTACCCAGATAGTCGGCCAACCGCTTTTCACAGCGTGGTTTGCAGTGAATTACGACCCAACGGTAGTTCTCATCTTCAGGGACCTTTAGCTCACCAAAGAGCTCATTGATGATCACCGGTTTATGGCTGGCCATATTGCCTCTGCTTAATAGCGGTAGTGTTCCGGTTTATAAGGCCCATCCACTGGCACTCCGATGTATTCGGCTTGCCTTACATTGAGATGGGTGAGCTGTACTCCCAGCTTATCCAGGTGCAATCTTGCCACTTCTTCGTCCAGGATCTTGGGCAGGGTGTAAACGCCGATCTCATGGTGATTTTGCCAGAGATCCATCTGCGCCAATACCTGATTGGAGAAGGAACAACTCATCACAAATGAGGGATGGCCTGTGGCATTACCCAGGTTCACCAGCCGGCCTTCCGAAAGCAAGATGATGGCTTTCTCGTTGGGCAATTCGATCAAATCCACCTGGGGTTTGATGTTCACCTTCTTCACGCCTTCCAGTTCATAGAGCCGGCTCACCTGAATCTCATTGTCAAAGTGTCCGATGTTGCAGACGATGGCGTTATGCTTCATCTTCATCATGTGATCCACGCGGATCACATCGCAGTTACCGGTAGCTGTCACAAAGATGTCCGCGGTCTCGACCATGTTGTCCAGCGTGTTGACTTCAAATCCTTCCATCGCGGCCTGCAGCGCGCAGATGGGATCGATCTCGCTGATGATCACCCTGGCTCCGAAGCACGCATGGATTGCGCGCAGCCTTTGCCACGTCGCCATAACCGCATACCATAATGGTCTTTCCGGCCACCATGATGTCTGTGCCACGTTTGATGCCATCAGCCAGGGATTCGCGACAACCGTAGAGATTGTCAAACTTGCTTTTGGTGACGCTGTCATTCACATTGATGGCGGGGAAGAGCAGCTTGCCGGATTCCATCATCTGATACAGGCGATGCACGCCGGTGGTGGTTTCTTCGCTCACGCCTTTCATGTTTTTCGCGATCCGTTGCCAGCGGGTGGGGTCTTCTTCAAGTCGGCTGATCAGAAGCTCCTGCACCAGGCGAAACTTCATCATTGTCAGAATCTGCTATGGCAGCGATCCTGTTTTGGGAAAAAAGCTGTTCCAGACGGCATCCTTCGTGGATCATCAGAGTGGCATCGCCACCATCATCCACGATCAGGTCACACTCACCTTCAGGCCAGTTCAAGGCCTGATATGTGCACCACCAGTAGTCCTCCAGGTTTTCACCCTTCCAGGCAAAGACCGGGATTCCTGCTTCTACCATTGCAGCAGCGGCATGATCCTGAGTGCTGAAGATATTGCAGCTGGCCCATCTGAGTTCTGCACCAAGTTCTTTCAGGGTTTCCATCAATACAGCGGTTTGGATGGTCATGTGCAGGCTGCCGGTGATGCGTGCGCCCTTCAGGGGTTTATCCTTGCCATAGCGATCGCGCAGGGCCATCAGGCCGGGCATCTCCATCTCAGCCAATGTGATCTCTTTGCGTCCATACTCGGCCAGGCCAAGATCAGCTATTTTATAGTCCATTTTTCTACCTCAGAGTTTAAGAAATCTGAGCGCGATCCAATAGAGAATCGCGCCCAATATCTTGATGTATTATTATTATCTACGATTACGGTCTCTGAATCCACCGCCACGGCTGTCACGGCTGTCGCGACCATCACGTCTGGGACCACGATCATCACGGCGAGGAGCAGCAGGACGTTCCGGAGCATTGGGATCCGGTTCCGGATTGCCGGCTACGCCTTTCATGGTCAGCGAAAGCTTGCCTTTTTCCATGCCGAGGGCTTTTACGTGGACGATATCGCCCAGCTTCACCATATCTTCAGGGTGTCCCACGCGGGAGGTATGCATCTGAGAAACGTGTACCATTCCTTCTTTTGCGCCACCGGCGATTTTCACAAAGACTCCGTAGGGCTCGATGCGGGTAACGGGACCTTCGAATTCTTCACCGGGTTGCGGATCAATGGCAATGCCTTTGATGATGGCTTTAGCTTTGTCGATGCTGGCTTTATCCGGAGAGAGGATGCGCACGGTGCCATCATCCTGGATATCGATGCCTACCTGGCAGCTTTCGATGATGGATTTGATCATCTTACCGGCTGGCCCGATGATTTCGCCAATCTTATCGGTGGGCACCTTGAAGCTTTCGATTCTGGGCGCGCTTGGTGCCAGATCTTCTCTGGGCTCGGCGATGCAATCTGCCATGATGTCCAGGATCTGGAGTCTGGCTTTCTTAGCTTTCTCGAGGGCGATGCGCATGATATCTTTGGTGATGCCTTCGATCTTGATGTCCATCTGCATGGCAGTGATGCCTTCACGCGTGCCGGCACACTTGAAATCCATGTCGCCCAGATGATCTTCCAGACCCATGATGTCTGTAAGTACTACAAACTTATCGCCTTCCATGATCAGTCCATTGGCAATGCCGGCTACGGGAGCTTTGATCGGCACACCGGCAGCCATCATGGCCAGACAACCTCCACAGATGGAGGCCATTGATGAGGAACCGTTTGATTCCAGAGTATCGGCCACGATGCGCATTGTATAGGGGAAATCATCAGCACTGGGCAGCACAGCAGTAAGCGCGCGCTCTGCCAGATTGCCATGACCCAGTTCGCGACGGGAGGTAAAGCCCATACGGCCTGCTTCGCCTACGCTGAAGGGTGGGAAGTTGTAATGCAGATAGAATCTCTTTTTATACTCTTCTTCCAGAGTATCGATGATCTGTTCGTCACTGCCACCACCCAAAGTGAGTGTACCCAAAGACTGGGTTTCTCCACGGGTGAACAGAGCAGAACCATGCACGCGAGGTAGTACATCGATTTCGCAAGTGATGTCACGGATATCATCCAGGCCACGTCCATCCACGCGGAAGTGTTTGTCCAGGATCGAAGCGCGCACGCAGCGACGGATCAGCTCGTGGAAAGCTTCTTTATAGTGCTTCTCATTTTCGGCATAGAGTTCTTCGCCATCTTCAGCCAGGTGCTTTTCCAGCATTTCGGCTTCCACGGCATCAAAGGCGTCCTGACGCTCTTGCTTGCCGAGAACTACAGATGCTTCGGCAATCTTTTGGCCATAATCAGCGTCCATTTGGCTGAGGATAGCTTCCGGGATGCCTAAAAGCACCACTTCCACCTTCTCTTTGCCACAGGCTTCAATGAATTCCTTTTGCATGGCGCAGAGGGTTTTGATGGCATCGTGGCCGATGTATACGGCATCCAGCATCTCATCTTCACTCAGCTCGCTGGCGGCAGATTCGATCATCACCACCGAAGTTGCCGAAGCGGCAACAGTGAGGTTCAGGCGTGATTCTTCTTTGAGTTGCTTGATCTTGGGATTGATCACGAATTCGCCATCAATGTAACCAACAGTAAGGCTGGCGATGGGGCCATGGAAGGGAATCTCGGAAATGCTGAGAGCCAGGGAAGCGCCAATACACCAAGGTTTGTGGGATCAGTTTCGCCATCATAGGAAAGCACGTTTACCACCACGTGCACCTGATTGCGGAATCCTTCCGGAAAGAGCGGGCGGATCGAGCGATCAATCACTCGGGGCCTGCAACGTGGCATCGGTGGAAGGTTTGGCTTCGCGTTTGAAGAAACCACCGGGGAGTTTTGCCTGCGGCATACATCTTCTCAATATAGTCAACGGTAAGGGGGAAGAAATCCTGCCCTTCAGCAGCATCCTTGCTCATTGTGGCTGTGACCAATACGGCGGTATCTCCGTATTGCAGATAGACCGCGCCACCTGCTTGTTTGGCCATTCTGCCGGACTCAGCGATGAGCGTGCGTCCGTTGAACTCGATTTCACGGCGAGTAATGTTAAAGTTATGCATATATTCTCCTTGCGTTTGCGCCGGGGAGAATGAGCAATAGGCGAAGGGCTTGCTTCCCTTGATCTTGCTCAGCCCTTGGCTTATTGCTGATTGCTCCCAGGTCGCGTTTTGTTTGGTAAAAACAGAAAAGTGGAGCCCTGCGTTGCGCCGGCATCCACTTTTCCATGACTTCTAATATCTTGGCTGAGTATTTACTTTCTGATGCCAAGCGCTTTGATGATCTCGCGGTAACGATTGATATCCTTACGTTTGAGATAGTCCAGTAAGCGCCTGCGCTGCCCGATCAGTTTCAGCAGTCCCCGACGCGTGGAAAAATCCTTCGCGTGCACTTTGAGGTGCTCAGTGATATCTTTGATGCGTTTGGAAAGCATCGCGATCTGAACTTCAGGGGAACCGGTGTCTGATTCATGGAGTTTAAACTCTGCCATGATAGCCGTTTTGGCCTCAGGTGTTAAAGGCATTCATCCTCCCAGATGATGTATGTTATTCAGGCTTTAGCCTGTTGATTGGCAGATCACTGCCGTCTATGTATTGCCAAGTTTTCAGACCCTCTGTTTCTGTCCAGCTTTTTTCGTTGTGGGTAGGGGGCAATCCACTTTGATTTCCCGCAGATTTGCGCAGATAAAGTGCGCAGATTGACGCAGATCGCCAAATACCTGCAACCTAACACCTAACACCTAAAACCTAACACCTAAACTGGTGGAGGTGGCGGGGATCGAACCCGCGTCCAAAGAGCAGCGCCATAAAGAATCTACATGCTTAGTTGTCTTTTAGTTTCAAGCTTTGAGGTGGAAGACAATCAGACCCTCAAAGCTCCAGCCGATGGTCTTAGCGCTGATTTATCGGCGATCGATCAACGAGCGGCCATACTGTTTCGACGCCCGTTCTCATCCCGATGGCACGGATGAGGCGAACGTTAGCGCGATTAAGCGGCTAAGAGTAAGTTATCGTTTGCAATTAATTTGCGGTGCTACTTGTTAACGGAGTGGATAGCATCTCCGACATGCATCTCTACCACACCAATTCCCTGTCGAAACCATTTCACCCCCAAAATATACCGGGTATGGAGTTTGTGGAACTGATTGTACTTAAACCCACTATACGCCTGTGTAAGAACTAATAGACAAGATAAGAAAAAGGCCTTGTGGAGTCAAGGCTTTTTCGCCAGGCAAGCTTGTTGGATACCTAATTATTGATAAATTGATTCAGATACTCAACCAGTTCAAATACGGTGGTGGAGGGATTATCGCTGCTTGGATTGGGAGGCATGTAGCCGGCCAGAAGCTTGGTTGCGTTTCTGATGGCATCAGCTTGTCGATGCTTGAGGATCCGGTACATGTCAGGATCATTCTTTTGATACCGTCTTTCTAATGCTTTATGCAACAGAGAAATGTAACGATCTCTGGTAAGTGCTGTATTGTAGTAGTGAAAGTGCAAAAGATACCATAGCTCAAAGGCCTCGTTTGAATAGGCCACTTGATACCCCTTGGCTCTGGCACTACTAACCGCATTGTCAAATTGCTCTGCCGGAAAAGAGTCTTTATCAAATACGCACCAAACTACTACATCCTTATCGCGTAAACGGATGCCATGATCGCGCAAATAATCGATCTTGGCAATCTCAAGCTCTTTGTCTGTTTGGGCTACCAGTGAAAGTGTATTTCTTCCTGTTCCAACTATTCGGGCTACTTTCGTGGTGTGCAGAGGAAAGCTCTTGAAATAGCATGGTTCAGTCTTCTCTCCTTCAGTAACAATGAGAATCAAATCAGGAGGGGTTTTCCGAGTATTGACACGTCTTCTATTGATGGACATTTTGCTACTCGCTCTATTCAGATGTTGCGGAAAGGGCGGGCAAAATCTTCATAATTAACAAATGGAAGGGCTCCATATTTACCTCGAATGTAATCTTTGCCATAAGATGAATCATTCCTGGCCTTCCCTGTGTCCAGCTTGTATTCCACAAGTGAGTAAAGGTCAGTCGAGCATGAACTATCCTTTTCTGCAAACCAAACTTCATCTCTTCTGAAGGAGCCTTTGTTCAGCAACAATGTGTTGTGGGTGGTGAATACCAATTGAGCACCCTTGGTATTGGTCTCAGCATCTTGAAAGAGGCGGATAATAATGCTGCAGAGTAAAGGATGGAGGCTGTTTTCTATTTCATCAATGAAAAGTATTCCGCCCCTATTCAATGTATAATATATCAAGCCTGCCATGCTGAAAAACTGCTTGGTCCCCTCTGACTCCTGAGTTGCCAGATCAAAGATTACAGCTCTGAACTCATTTGCTTCTGCATCATAGTATTCATGGTGCGTATTAATGATCAGGCTTACAAGTTTGTTGACATCTTGTCTTAACAAAAAAGGTGTATTCTTGAGAGTGGCTGAGGAGACCTCCCTTTCAGTGATCTGAAACTTCTTGATCCCCAGATCAGCTTTTACCAAGATATCGCTTATCCAATCTTGTGGCACAAGCCCATTCTTGATCAACACTGAGGTATGTACAGGCATATAGGAAGATATGTTCCAGATGTTTGTGTTAGTAAAACAATGCACAATTTGTGTTGAGACTCTACCATTAAACTGAGCCAACAGGCTGAGCAGAAGGGTGTTATCCCGCAGGAATTCCAGCATTGAGTCCTTAGCTTCTTTAAACCTGCTGTGAACCTTGAAATCCTTTTCTGCGTCTCGTTCAAACAAGCGCAGTTCCCTACTTTTGGGTTTTGTAGATCGGGCGAACAACCATTCCTTCAGTACTTGTTTGGAGGAGCACGTGAAACCATATCTGTATAGAGTGTCATCAGTTAGGAACACCACTTCCATCTGGGTTGGTTCATCCGCTCCACGAGAATTAAGGAGGAAGGGCTCAACTTTGATTTCCTCGCCTGCTTGAGTATCCTTTGATGAGTTTAAAACCATGTCTTTCATAAAAGCAAAGGCTTTCAGGAGGTTGCTCTTGCCGGACGCGTTAGCTCCATAAAACACGCTGGTTGTCAGTATGCGCTGCCCTGAGAGCTCTGCTACGTGAGTCGGATGCTCTTTAATGGAACTGGCTACCATGCTGAAGGTGGCTCTCTCGTAAAACGATCGATAGTTTTGAACACTGAATTCTACTAACATGTTATCTCCTCAAGACTGAGCTGTTCATAAGATACGCGATATCGCTATTTTGTCAAGCATTTTTGTGAGATTTTCGCAAATTATCGATATTAGCCCGCCATGATGGGTGATCTTAGTGTTTATCTCTTAGCTCCTAAGTATAAGAAATGG
>JAJOKA010000062.1 GCA_021206555.1 Candidatus Cloacimonadota bacterium
TGATAAGCTTGAGATCGTGCGCCACGGCCAGGTTCGCAGAGCGAAACTCTTCTATCTGCGCAGTGCCAAAGGTAAGCAGGAAGAATCAAAGAACGCAGTAAGATTTACTGCATGTTACCGTAAAACAAAGCTCTTAGCCCCTCGGAACATATACGCACCGAGGGGGCTTTGTCTTTTGCACTTCAGTTGGGGGAGATTATGCTTAGAGTATTGTATTACACACGACCGGAGCTCTGTCTCGAGATCACAATCGAGGAAGAGACCATCACCCGCATCAGCTTTTGTGACGAGCCTTTGAACGAGGTGGTGGATGGAGCTTTTGAACAGGAGATCATCCGTCAGTTGGATGCCTGGTTTGCCGGAGAATCGCAGGAATTTTGAGCTGGCCTTTTTTGCCACGGGAACTGCTTTTCAGTTGCAGGTGTGGGAAGAAACCATGCGCGTAGCCTATGGGCAGACCGTGAGTTATCAAGACCTGGCAGAAAAGATCGGGGAAACCCAATGCGGTCCGGGCTGTGGGAGCTGCCTTGGGGGCCAATCCCGTGCCCATCCTGATCCCTTGTCACAGAGTGATCGGAAGTGATGGCAAGCTCACGGATATGCCGGGTCAATCCCTGTAAAGCGCTTTCTTTTGGGTTTGGAACAAAAGTATGGGGATCTGACATGATCATCGGGATCGGCACGGATATCATTGATGTGCAGCGGATTGAGCGCGTGATCGAGCGTAATCAAAGCTTCATCGACAAGGTCTTTACTTCAGTGGAGATTGCCTATTGCGAAGCTCGCGCGTCAAAGGCTCAAAGCTATGCGGCTCGTTTTGCCGCCAAAGAAGCGATGATGAAAGCCTTGGGCACCGGTTGGGGTGAAGGGGTATGCTGGCAGGACATCGAAGTAGCGAGCGAAGCATCCGGCAAACCACGGATCATGCTCTCCGGCAAGGCATTGGAAAGGCCAAGACTTTGGGGGCTGAGCACTGGCATTTGTCGCTCAGTCACGAACACGCAGCAGCAGTGGCCTTTGTGGTCTTGGAAAGCGGCGGAACAAAGTCTTGACAGCAAAACTGTTAAATCAATTATGGACACCTAATGAGGTACTTATGATCGATGCCATCGTATTTTTGGGAATCCAGGGTAGCGGCAAAGGCACTCAAGCCAAGCTGCTGGCTGCTCATACCGGTTTTGAACATTTGAACATGGGAGATGTGCTAAGGGAACAATCCCGGCTATCAACTCCTTTGGGCAAAGAGGTGAAAAGCATCATTGATGGCGGAGAGCTGGTATCGGACGAACTGGTCTATAAACTGATCAGCACTGCATTGCCGGCCGATTGCCTTGGCGTGATCTTTGACGGTTTTCCCAGAACCCCCGCGCAAGCAGAGCATTTGGTAAAAAAACTACCGCCTGGCCAGAGTGTATTACCTCGAGATCAAAGAAGCGGATGCCATTGCCCGGCTGGAAGGCCGAAGGGTGTGCAGCAAGTGTGGCGCAAACTACCATATTCAGAACAAGCCCCCAGAAAAAAGGGGGGTCTGTGATCTCTGTGACGGGCTTTTAATCACCCGGGCAGATGATTCTCCAAAGGCAATCGCGGAGCGGGTGAAAGCCTTTTACAAAGAGACCTTCAAGCTCAAGGATTTCTTTGCAAAGATGGGGCTGCTGGTTGCCATCCCGGCATTGGGCAGCATCGACGATATTCACCGGATGATTTTGGGAGATATCCACTGGGATTGATCCATGCCCGAACGCTTTAGCCTCAAGTATCTCAAACACATCGAAAGCATCGCCTATGCGGTAGCGCTCTTCAGCTTCATGGTGCTCTTCCTGGAGCCCATTGTCAGCCATTTTGTGGATTATTACACAATCGAGATCAGCACGGCCCTGGCCAATCTGCTGCTTTTGAGCCTCACCATACTCAATCGTCTGTTTTCCGGTGACAAGGCCGATCGCAAAACACTGATCCTGCTGGATTTAGCGATGCTGATCCTGGGGACGATCCTGCTCTTTTACCAGGCCAAGTTCGTAATCTTCTTTCTGCTCATTCGCCAGACCTATTTTATCCTGCAATTCATGCTGTTCAGAGCCTTTGAGGGTAAGCTCTATAAGGTATTGACGGACAATCCGCCGGTTTCTTTGATGGTGAGCTTTGCGTTTGTGATCCTGATCGGAACTGTGCTATTAATGCTTCCTGCCGCTTCTGTGGTGAACCGGGTTACGCCTCCGGTAGATGCCTTGTTCACAGCCACTTCGGCTACCTGTGTGACCGGACTGATCGTCTATTGACACTGGCACGTATTTCAGCCTCTTTGGCCACTGGTGATCCTGATTCTGATCCAGATCGGTGGTCTGGGCATTATGACCATATCCACAGCGTTTGCTTTGATCATGGGACAGCGCCTCACGCTCAAGCTGGAAAACGTGATGTATTCTGTGATGGGCGACAATCGGCAGCTCAATGTCTTCCAACTTCTGAAGAACGTGGTTTTGGTTACTGTGATCATCGAGATCATCGGAGCGATCCTGCTCTTCTTTGTCTTTTCTCGCCAGATGAGCCCGGCGATGGCCATGTACAGCAGTATCTTCCACTCAGTTTCCGCATTTTGCAACGCGGGGTTTTCCCTTTTCACCGATTCCTTCATGGGCTATGCTGAAAACCCTCTGCTCAATTTTACGATAACACTGCTGATTCTTTTGGGTGGCATCGGTTTTGCTGTCTTGATCGATCTTTATCGCTATGTGAGCGGCGCGGACAAAGTGCGTAAACTGAACCTGCACAGCAAGATCGTGCTCTCTACTTCCGGCATCCTGCTTTTAATCGGATTCGTGGCTTTTTATTGGGCAGAATACCACGGTACGATGGCGGGCTTTACGATCAGCAAACGCTTGTTGACTTCCTGGTTTGGAACGGTAACATCCCGTACCGCAGGCTTTAACACGATAGATATGTCTTTGATCAATCCGGCGACTGTGCTGGTGTGCCTGGCTTTGATGTTTGTGGGAGCTTCACCGGGCTCCACGGGAGGTGGAATCAAGACTACCACCTTTGCCGTGCTCTTCTTGTCCGTCAGCTCTATGTTGCGCAGGCGCAGGGATTTGAGCCTCTTTCAACGCCGGATATCACTCTCGAATCATCGGGAGGCTACTTCACTGATCACTCTGGCCGCCAGCATCATCTTTGTGGTGATCTTTCTGCTTTTGCTGGTTGAAGGCAAGGCCTTTGACAAGATCGTCTTTGAAGCGGTGTCGGCCTTTGGCACAGTGGGTCTTTCAATGGGCATCACGGCCAATCTCACTGCTCCGGGCAAACTTTTGATTACTTTACTGATGTACATCGGGCGCATTGGCCCGCTAACCATGATCTACGCGCTTTCAATGCGCAAGATTCAACCTAAACTCAGTTTTGCCGAAGAAAAGATAGCGATCGGCTAAGGAGATAGATATGGCCAGATATGCCGTGATCGGCTTGGGCAGATTTGGAATGACGGTGGCAAACATCCTCTTTGATAGCGGGATGGAAGTGATAGCCATCGAAAAAAAGCCAGGACCTGGTAGATGAAGTATCAGGTCGGGTAAGCACAGCCATCCGCATGGATGCTACGGATGAACCCGCTTTGAGATCATTGAATCTCAATGAAGCAGACGCGGTGATCATCGCCATTGGCAGCAACATCCAGGAAAGCATTCTCACTGCTGCCATTCTCAAAAAGATTGGTGTGGGCATCATCTATGCCAAGGTGGAGAATCGCCTGCACGGACGCATCCTGGAGCTGATCGGAGTGCAGCACATTCTGCTGCCCGAAGAGATCGTGGGCACGCAATTGGCCAAAACCTTGATCTCCAAAAACGTGCGTGAATACATCAGCCTTTCCAGCGGACACGTGGTGATGGAAATGGTGGCTCCACGCAGCTATGTGGGCAAGGAACTGCAAGAACTGGCATTGCCCACCAAACAAGGCGTAAACATCATCGCCATCAAATATAACTCACTTTCCGTCACCGAAGACGGACGCAATGTGGTGGAAAAGAAGGTCAACGATATGCCGGGAGCCAATGACATGGTCAATGAAGGTGACGTGCTGATCATGATGGGGCCCAAAGCCAATGTGGATCGTTTGATCTACGAAACCACCCGCAACAAGGATTGAGAGCTATGCGACAATCACTCAAAAAGCGCTACCACATGATGATCAATATCCTCTTTTTGATCATCCTATTGCAGTTTATCGTGGTACTCTATACCATTTCTCAGGCCACCGATGTTTACAGCCTTGCCAGCGATATACAATCCATTATGATCATCTTTATGTTTGGCCTATTCATCTATCTGGTGATCATCTACAACTATCTGCCTTTTCG
>JAJOKA010000065.1 GCA_021206555.1 Candidatus Cloacimonadota bacterium
AGCCGTATGCGGGAGAATCGCACGTACGGTTCGGAGGGAGGGGGGCCAGCAATGGATAACTCCCCTACCCCTATCTATCCCTCCGCTTTCATGGTCGGTAGCGAAAGCTGGCTTTCAGTTAAGTTCAAGCAGCGGGATTCCACCCTTGGACTTCGTAGCGAAGCGAAGGAGTCCAAGCAGCGGGATAGCCTTACAAGCCATCGGAGACTAACTCAATGATATCAAAACCTGCCGCACAAAGGCTTCATCAAGAATGGTCGTCAGGCTGAGGCAAAGCAGGCGGTCTTTGAGCGTGGGAATGGTCAGGAGTTTCTGATAATCCTTCGTTGTACAAAGCAGGTAGTGGCTGGTGTCTTGCAGCAGATCCCGCATGGCAGATACATCCGTAAAGGCAAAGTGATCCGGGAAGCGGTGATGGTGCAAAGGATAGTCCCAGAGCGCGCACGGAACTTTCGAAGCTCTCGGGATGGGCGATGGCGGAAACCAGGCTGATGCTTTGGCCTTTGAGTGAATTGGGATCAAGCTCGTTATCACCATTGAGGATCTTTGACGCATGGCTTCGAGCGCTGAAGATAGGCTGTCGCAGAGGGCAAAGAGCCTTTTGCAAGATGTCATTCACCGGAGTGACATCCTTGCTGTGCAGCAGGATGATGGCCTGTTTTGGGATGGCGGAAAGCGGTTCACGCAGATATCCGGCGGGGATCACAAAGCCATTGCCCAAGCCGATCTTGCCGTCGAAAATCACGATATCCAGATCCCGCGCTACCCTCAGATGTTGCATAGCGTCGTCCAGGACTCACCACGTCGGGTTGGGAGGGAGCGATCAAGCGCAGCACATCCTTGCGTTTGCGTCCCACATACACCGGGATTCCGGGCAGGGCAGAGGCCACCATCAGCGCTTCATCTCCGGCATTGGCCACGGTGGTCAGAAGGCGTTTTCCATCTGAGATCATCGCAGCAGAGTTTTCCCATCCTGCTTTGTAGGCACGGGAGGCTACGGCCACCTTTAGGCCATGATTTTGCAGTGCTTTAGCCAGCGCGATGGTGATGGGGGTTTTGCCACTGCCTCCACTGACGATGTTGCCAATGCTGATCACCTTGAAAGGCGCGCGAAAGGGCTTGGGAAAGAGGAATTTACGCCTGAAAAGCATGTACCCGGCATAGATGAGCGATGCCGGGTACAGCAGATAGCTTAGGAGTGATCTGGCCAGCAGATGTCTGGTGGCAAAGTTATGCTTGTCCACCGCGCGCAGCGAGCTTTTGATCGATGAGTTCTACCAGCTTTTCCACGTCGAAGGGCTTGAACAGCACGTCTTTGAGGCCATCGACCTTAGCCCGCACGAGGACGTGGTTTGGGTCATAGCCAAAGCCGGTCATCATGATCACCGGGATCTTGTCGTCATAGTCTTTCACGCGCCAAAAGAGCTCATAGCCATCCATATCCGGCATGGCGATATCGGTGAGCACCAGGTCTACCCTGCCGCTCATGATCATCTGCAAAGCTTTGAGGCCATCGGAAAAAGTATGAATATCCCAATCGGGGCGTAGATCCTGAATCTCGATCTTGAGATTGGCTACCAATTCATCTTCGTCATCTACGATGCATATCACTTTGGTCATGAGAGCTCTTTTCCTGTAATGATCTTATAGATTTCGAGGTACTTCTCGCGCGTTTTGGCGATCACATCTTCCGGAATTCGGGAGCCGGAGGCTGTTTATCCCATCCGGTGGTATTCAGATAGTCGCGAATGAACTGTTTATCAAAGCTCTTGGGGCTGGTTCCGATCTCGTAACTCTCAATCTCCCAAAATCTTGAAGAATCAGGAGTGAGGCATTCATCGATGAGGATGATCTCGCTGCCGATACTGCCAAATTCGAACTTGGTATCAGCCAGCAGGATGCCTTCTTTTTTGAGGAGCTCGTGGGCGTAGTTATAGAGCGCCAAGGATTTATCCTTCAGCGCACGGCGATCCACTCGTCCATGTGGGCCATCATTTCGCGATAGCTGATGTTTTTCATCGTGGCCATTTTCAGCTTTGGTGGAAGGAGTGAAGAGCGGGCCGGAGAACTTCTGGCTTTCCTGCAGTTCTTCCGCGATCATCATTCCGCCCACGGTGTTGGTCTTTTTTGTATTCATTCCAGGCGCTACCGCTGATGTAACCGCGCACGATGCACTCAAAGGGGATCACACGGGTCTTTTTCACCAGCATGGAGCGGCCTTGCAGATAGTCCTTAAAAGGATGCAGTTCAGCGGGATATTCGTCCACTTGATCGGTGATCAGATGGTTCGGAACGATATCCTGGGTGCTTTTGAAAAAGTGCACGGAAATGCCATTCAGGATCTTGCCTTTATCCGGAATCAGATTGGGAAACACCACGTCGAAAGCGGAGATGCGATCGCTGGTGACCAGCAGCAGGGTGTCGCCGAGATCATAGATATCACGAACCTTTCCATGTTTGCTGCCTTTGATGCTGCTTAGTTTCATCAGTTCTTCATGCATGAGATTGCTCCCTTATATAGTCGTAGATTGTTTTCATTTCATCCACCGCTGCCAGAGGCAAAGCGAGGGTTTCATTTTCTCGGTATTGGGGATTATCGATGGGGAAGTGGTAGGTCTTTCCCTTTACCATAGCGCTTTTCAGCTGACCGGCCTCGATCTCGTAATGATCATCTTGGAAGCTCAGACTTTTGGCCACATAGAGGAAATTTAACCAATCCCGATAGCTTTTGAGTAGTTCCAGTTCATCATCCAATAGATCAGCTTTGGCAAATTCCAGATTGTTGAAATAGTTCTCGCGTTCGCCATATACCATCTCGTAGATGCCGTTGTTGGGATGGATAAAGGCCTCTTTGAGCAGGGCATCCAGCTTGTTCAGATCGTGCTCAAGCTTGGTTTCTTCAGCCGGAGCAAGCGCCAGACACCAGCCACGACACACATCACGGTCAAACTTATCGCAGGGATATGTGCCGGTCTCACAATAAGGAAGCTTGAGAATGCGGGAAAGGCTGTCGATGATGTCCACCAGCATAAAGCGGCTGCGAAAAGGCCCCAGATATTGCCAGTCATCATTGGAGCTTTCCTTGATGCTGATAAAGGGGAAACGGTGGGAATCCAGCCCTAAATACACATAAGCTGCCCAAGGATGGACGCGATGCTGATATTCAGGGTTGTTTTCCTGACAGTAGGCCTTGAAGGCTGCCAGAGCGTGGATGCCGTGGTCAAACTCCTGATAGTCAAGCGTGTCCGCCCGCTCGCAGAGTTCCCGCAAGAGGGGGTCTTCCTCTGCTCGCTGTTTAAAGCCATTCAGCTTGGTGCCAAGCTGCGCTGTGTAACCCGCATACAGGGGGGTATCACCGGCTTTCAGGATGTAAAATATCCTGCCTTTGGGCAGCGCATCTGTCTTGAGGTCAAAGTGTTGTCCGATTTTTTGGCTTATCATACGCCCAGTCTTTTGGTGCTGCATTTGTGTCAATGAAAATCGAACTTGCAGGTGGCAGGTTGCAGGTGGCAGGTGGCAGGTGACAGGTTTTAGGGTTTTAGGGTTTTAAGGTTTTAGGGTTAAGGGAGCAGCTGGTAGGGGCGCTCGTCGTAGCGCCCTCCACCCTTGGACTTCGTAGCGAAGCGCAGGAGTACAAGCAGCGAGATCGCCTTATCTTTCACCGTTGCAGGCCTGCTGTATGAAGTCGTAAGCGCCTGAAGTAAGTGACTTCGCTATGAACGTGGTCAATGCTTGAGCCTGGTTTGGCTTCAATGAATTGGGATAGCGCTTACAACTCCATAGGGGATGCCCTCCACCCTTGGACTTCGTAGCGAAGCGAAGGAGTTCAAGCAGCGAGATCGCTAATGTGGAAACGTCATCTTGACGTTTGATAGTAGAAGCGTCATCTTGACGCTTGTATGCTTCAGGATGAAGCATCTACAATCCCATTCCCGCTGTTTGAAGTCAATGCCGCCCAAAGATCGATGGCTACTCTGAACCAGGTGGTACCTTCAAAACTCATCGGCATGTATGAACATTTCAAGCGGCATTAACTCCAAATCGTCCTCCCTCGGAGTTGTAAGCGCTATCCCAATTTCGTGAAGCCAAGCCAACTCCGCTTATCTCCCAATCCACATCGGAGCTGATAATGTCCGGCGCTTACGACTTCGAGCAGCGTGCATGCCTTCCACCCTTGGACTTCGTAGCGAAGCGGAGGAGTTCAAGCAGCAAGATCGCTAATGTGGAAACGTCATCTTGACGTTTGAAAGTAGAAGCGTCATCTTGACGCTTGTATGCTTCAGGATGAAGCATCTACAATCCCATTCCCGCTGTTTGAAGTCAATGCCGCCCAAAGATCGA
>JAJOKA010000127.1 GCA_021206555.1 Candidatus Cloacimonadota bacterium
CATGAGGAGAATATGAGGTAAGGAAGGAGCAAGCGTGAGGTGAGAGCGAGGGGAAGGCAGGTGGTAGTGGCGCTCGCCTGAAGTGCTATATTCAAACCGGAATGGCAAGGCAAGCACCAATCTTGCGATTGTGGCTAAGGGTATAGGTTTGCCGGACTACGGACTATCCCTCATTCAGCATCACTTTACTGGTCACCATTCTCTCTTTCAATCCGCTTTCCTCTTATCCTCTTTGTTCGAGTCCTTATTTTCGTAGCATCGGAATGCTACGTTACGGTATACTTGATCCCCACTCGACACGAAGATGTGTCGAATCCTGCATGCTCTCTGATCAAGGAAAACTGTCCCGCTTATGTCACTTGATCAGAATCACTTTACCCAATGCCAGACTCACTCCGCGCTCACTTAAGCGTAACAGATAAATCCCCGTTGCGCAGAGCATTCCTTGATCATCACGGCCATCCCACAACACTTCTTGCAAGCTGCCGGCTTGGGGATTCAGACTCAAGCTCTTGATCATTTGACCTCTTAAGTTATACACTGCGAGTTCTGGTTTGTATTGGGCTTTGCTGTCACTGAGATTAACCCGGATGGTGGTGTGGCCTGTAAAGGGATTGGGGCCACAACTAATCACCGGAATGGGGTTTTGGATAGAATCAAGAGTAGAAGTCTGGCTAGGCAATGGCATGGCATAGAGCAGGATATCATGCATGATATATACTCGATGCGCATAGTAGTGACCAATACGCATAGAGAAAGGCAACTCCAGATGAGAGATGTACTCAGGAGCAGCCGGATCCGCGAGGCTATAGAGCACCAAGTGGTTAGCAGTTCCTGTGCTTACGAGCAGCTCTCCGTCAGAACTTATCACAGGTGTGGCATTCACCGCATCGTAGCCAAAGGTAGGATGGCTGTCCCGGCATATACAGGATTATGATGATCACACATATCGTAGATCCGTAGTTCCTCAAAGAATCCTCCAACATACAGATAGCCATTATGATATGTCATTTGGGGGAGATAGCGTAGTGGCTTTGTCCACGAAGTCGTGCTGATGAACTCAGGATTGACCGGATCTTGGAAATCATATATTTGCACGCCCCGTGTGATGAGCAAGCCATAGAGCATTTCCCTGCAGGATAGCCGCTGAAAAAACGACCAACAAGGCTCGATACCAGAATGGGAGCGGTGGGAATACTGACATCATAGATCAGAGTTTGATTGGCAGAGGAATTCTCCTCAATCAGCAAATAGTTATCAATCAGAAAGGCCTTCGCTTCAGTCGTGTTGAAACTACTTAAAAGCTGGGGATTCAGAGGATCATCCATAGACCACAGACTCCCGCCATAATTTGGAGTACTTAAACCATGCGCGTACATGAGCTGATCATTGATGGCTAAGATGGCTTTCCCGGCCAAACCCTGGCACACCAATGGATCGCTGAAACTCCCATCCTGATTGAGCGGGATAATCGCATCCGAGCAATAGAGGATATCGTCCCGGCCTCTTAGGTTGCTAGACGCATTGCCGGCATCTACGCTATCTGTATATAGATCAAAGGAACTAAGGTCACTAATGTCAAAACAATGAGCCACCATGCCGAGTGAATAAGCATAGGGGTAGTCAATTGCAATCTCATGATCCTGCCAATTACCAATATTGCTGAACGAAGCCATCTGAACAGGTTGGAGCGGATCAAGCATATCATTCACAGTTAGCTTCATCGTAGAGACGCTTATGCTTTGGTCTCCGTGATACGCTGTAGCCCTGTGTCCATCACTCAGACTGCCCATCTGAACCGGGATATTGACTGTGTCAAAACTGAAGATCCGGGTAGCATAGTTATTGATGGAATAGCTCATGTACATATATACATCAGAGCCATCGCGATAGAAGCTGAGGTATATGGAATCATACTGATCATACCCGGGCAAAGCAATGGAGCCGGTGAAGTTTGGATAAGCCGGAAGAGAGATATCCAGAACCTTCAGCTCGGCAGATTGGGCGTCGGCATCATAGCTAAGCACCACAGCGATGTTTTCAAAAGCCCATACCCGGTCTAGCTGATTCCCGTCCACATAGCTGCCAATCTCTGTAGGGTTTTCTTCATCCGATATATCGATCACCCTGAGTCCCCCATTCTGAGTGGATACCAGCAAGTAGCCACCACTGAAGGCCATGTCACGCAAGTCATACATATAGTAAGCATAGGTATAGCTTAGAATGGGATTGGCCGGATCAAGCAAGCTGTAGCAATGAAGCTGACCGGTATGGGGCAAGCCGATATACAGCATGGAGTTACGTAGTCTAGGAGCATAGCCGGATCGATAAGGAATATCCATTGTGGAGAGCAGGTCAAGATTGGCGGGATCAGTTGAATCATATACTTTCATCGTGGCACTATAAGGATCAATCTCCTGCAGAACAACCATAATCCCATTCTCTACCATTATTCTATCCTGAAAGCTCTGGGGATAAATAGCTTTTAACTTGATAGCAGCAAACAACTGAGTGCCAAAGGCAAACAAGAGCACATAGATCATGAGTTTCTTACTCATCCGGTCTCCTAATTTGGTTGGTTAGATATCCAGAGTTATACGCGCCACTGTGCAGCACATTAAGATGGAGATACATCTTTGTGTCACCAAACTATATCATTAAAACTTGTCAAGCAATTTCCCCAATACCCTGTGACTGAGTAAATTCCTATCTGCCATAGCTATCAAGCTCAAGCTTGACAAAAAGCTCCCTTTTCATAGCGTGACCCAAATAGGCATAAGATTTTCGTTTTTCCCCGATAAATAAATACACTGAGGATACAAATGCAAGAAATCATCATTGATGGCAACACCCTGAGTCTGGAAGATGTGGAGCAAGTAGCCCGCAAACATACACCGATCCGATTGGCGAAAGAGAGCATCGAAAAAGTGCTCAAATGCCGCAAATACGTAGATCAGGTGATTGCCAATGGGGACATTGTGTATGGACTCACCACCGGATTTGGCAAGTTCAGCACCGTTACTATCCCGGAAGAACACATTGCGGAATTGCAGCTAAACCTGATCCGCAGCCATGCCGTGAACGTTGGCGAAGCCTATGATGAAGCCACTACCCGGGCCATCATGCTATTGCGCATTGCCGTCTTGGCCAAAGGTCACAGCGGCATCCGCTCGAGACATTAGAAGCATTGGTGCAGATGCTCAATAGCGGTGTGCATCCCATCATTCCCAAACGCGGAAGCGTGGGCGCCAGCGGAGATCTCTCTCCACTCAGCCATCTGGCTTTGGTGCTTTTGGGCGAAGGCGAAGCCATCTATAAAGGTGAAAAAATGAGTGGCGCGGATGCCATGCAGAAAGCCGGAATCAAGCCTGTGCAGCTTGCTGCCAAAGAGGGTCTGGCTTTGAACAACGGCACTCAGGTGATGGCTGCCATCGGAGCTTTAGCGCTGATTGACGCAGAAAAGCTTTGTCAACAAGCAGATATCACCGCAGCCATGGCCATCGATGCTTTTGAAAGGGAACACCTCGCGCTTTTGATCCCCTGATCCACAATCTGCGTCCGCATCCCGGACAGAAGGATTCTGCACACAATATCCGTCGGCTTCTGGAAGACAGTCCTCTGCGCAATTCCCACTTCAATTGCGGCAACGTGCAGGATGCCTATTCCCTTCGTTGCACTCCACAAGTGCATGGCGCGGTGCGTGATGCCCTCAGCTATGCGCGTGGCGTGATCGAGATCGAAATCAATAGCGCTACGGACAATCCGCTGATCTTTCCTGACGAAGGCAAAGTGATCTCCGGTGGCAATTTCCATGGCGAACCCCTGGCCATCGCGCTTGACACCCTGGGCATCGCCATCAGTGAATTGGCTAATATCAGTGAGCGCAGGGTGGAGCAAATGCTCAATCCCGCTCTGTCTCGTGGTTTGTCACCCTTCCTGGCCCATCGACCGGGTTTGGATTCCGGTTTTATGATCATGCAGCTTACCGCTGCGTCTTTGATCTCTGAAAACAAGGTGCTAACGCATCCGGCTTCCGTGGATAGCATTCCCACCTCGGCCAATCAGGAAGACCACGTATCCATGGGCTCGGTATCGGCCATCAAGCTACAACAGATCATGGAAAACATGATCAACGTGATCGCCATCGAATTGATCATTGCCTCTGTGGCTTTGGAGCAACGCGGCATCGCATCATCTCCTGCTCTGGAAAGCGCGAAAGCTGCCTGCGCCGCGAAGTAGAGCCTTTGGAGCATGACCGGGTGATGTATCATGATATGGCTTCGGCAGCTCAGATGATCCAAAATGCGGAGATCCTGTCTGCCGTGGAAACCAGCGGGATAAAAATCAATTGACAGATTTCGGGATTCCTGAGCTCGTTAATTCATGAGAAAAATCCTTGCTCTTGGTCTGCTGCTCATCATTCTGGTGGCTTGCGGAATCGACAACACCATGTACAATGCGCAGAACTATTTTAAGAGCGCTCAGGCCCGACCCCTGAACGCCAATGGCCGTCCTACGCCCCAAGCGGTTGCCGATTATACCAAGACGATCCAGAAGTGTGGGATCATTCTATCACAAAACAGGGAAGGCCGAAGGGCGGACGACGCTCTGTATCTGATGGCCAGAGCGCTATATTACAAGGGCAATTCAGCCTTCCAGGCCAAGGACGCCTTTGAAGGATTGATCCGAGGCTATCCTAATAGCAGACATGTGCCGGATTCGCACATCTATCTGGCCAAAGTGCTGCGTGAGATCAATCAACCAAGTGAGTCCGAAGCCTTGTTGGAACGCTTTGTGCGCGATCCCAAGTTCATCAAACACCATCCTCGCGCGCTGCTGGTGCTCGCTGATTTTGAGATCAGAGACAAGGACTATTATCGCGCGCAGTACTGGCTGGAACGCATTATCAAGGACTATCGCAAGACTCCCGAATTCCGTGAAGCCTTTTTCCTCTTTGGCAAAAACTACTACATGCAAAACGACTTTACCAGATCACTGGAGGAGTTTCAGAAGTATCAAAAACACGCGCGGCATCGACAAAGAAATGAAGATGGAAGCGCAATACTACATCGCGCTTAATCAATTTGAATTGGGAGATTATGACTCCGCGCTGCGCAACACCCGCAGTCTGATCCGCAACGAGATTCGTCCGGATAAGCTTGCGGCTGCCAGAGTGCTCTATGGAAGGGCTCTTTTGGCTGAAGGCAGGATCGAAGATGGACTCTTTGAGCTGGATGACGTCACCAAGAAGTATCCACGCACTGAACAGGCTGCTGAAGCCTACTACCATTGGGGCGCGTATCTTTACTTCCGGGAAGGCAAGATCGATGCTGCCATCCCGCATCTAAACAAGGTGCGTACAGAATTCACCAATTCACCCTTGCCACCAAGGGCCAACAGATCGCCACGGCTTTAGGGCAAATCAAGCCTCCGGCTAACCTCAACAGCAGAAGCAATCTGCAAGGCTTTTTGGATCATTATTATCTGAAAGCAGAGTATTTTGTGAGTCCACTGGCCTTGCCGGATAGCGCTCTGGCCAGCTATCAAAGGGTGATCGATGAGTTTGACGTTTTCAAAGTGGAAGCAGACAGTCTGGCTTTGATCATAGCAGATTTGAACGCACAAATAGACAGCCTCAATGCCCTGCCGGAAGTGATAGATGCTGATAGCCTGAGCGCTTCTGAAGAATCTCCTGAAGAGTTCCCAAGCGAAGCTCAGGAACTCATTGAGGGCATTATGGGTGATTCTCCGCAGGTAAGCATGGGCGATAGCCTTCACCTGCCTCAGGATTTGCCTGATCTATCTATTGACAAAGAACTTAGCGATAGTCTGTCCATTGCTGTGGCGGATAGCGTGAAAGAGGGTATGCCTCCGGATGAACCACTGGCAGAACCTGATATCGAGTCTGAACTGTCCGAGCTGGAAGAGAATGAACTTGAACTACCCGCGGAGCTTGAACTAGCCGAGGTTTATGAGGATCTATCAGAGCTCATTGAACCGGAAGATTCCACTGCTGTTGCTGATAGCCTTGCTGCTATGGAAAGCCTACCCGAAACTCCGGAAGAGCTTTCCCTGGTGGAACTGCGTGACCGGCTGGTAGCCCAAAGGGATGATCTGCAAATCAGGCTCGATCCGATCGCTGAGATCATCGGGCGTTTCGAGCAGGAAATCCTGCCCTTCAGCTATTTCTCGATCTATAGCATTTACCATAACCTGAGGGATCGCCGGGCTGAGGCTTACAACACTCTGGCAGAGATGCAAAACCGCTTTCCCCGCAACATGTACACCAGAGCTGCCACAGCCTTGAAGAATGGCACTACCCCACGTCTGGTGGATCCAAACCTTGAAGCTGCCGAGGATGCCTTTGACGAGGCATTGGGCTTTTATCCCGACTATCCCGATTCACTGGTGAGCAGCATGCAAGAGTTTGCGCTCTCACCATATCCCGAATTGCAGGTGAGGGCAAACTACCGCTTGGGTTGGTATTACAGCTTTGAGGCGCCTGATACCACCCTGGCCAAAGACTATCTGGAAGCTGTGCTGGCAGAATCCGATACGGGTGATTTTGGCACTACTGTGCGCAGATTCTTTGATGGCTCCCGGTTCCTTTTGCGCGATTCCGGATTACCGGACACTCTGGCCGTAACCGATTCACTAAGCGTGCTGGAAGATGTTGAATCACTGATAGTAGAAGCGGATTCACTGCTCTGGGAAATTGCTGATCCGGATTCCTTGCTGAACCTATCTGCATTCTCTGATTCTTTGAGTAGCTCCGAAGCCGATAGCCTCAGCCAGCAGACTGTGCCAGATGAAGCCAAACCAAACCAGGAAGAAGCTCCTCCCCTTTTACCCGATGATTCTGAGCCCAAGACCCCGGAGGCCATTCCTCCCCTCAAAGAAGAGGAAATCCACCCTGAATGAGATCCCGATTGATCCGGCACCAGCATCTGGCCATGAAGCTGGGCATCTTTATCATCGGCATTGCCACCGGCTTTGAGGCCTCCGCACGTCAAATTGCCCTGCAAGGCTTGCTCTTTCTCGTCTTCATGATCTTTGAGCCATCTCTGTATGCCAAGCTGCTCTTTGCCTTGCGCAAGATCCTCATCTTTCTCTCTGCATACTGGCTCTTTGCCACCATCTTTGCCATGGACTTTATGGCCACCATCCTGTTCAGTGCCCGCATCCTCTATCTGCTGTTAGTGATGGTCTATGCTTGGGGAACAGTGGACAAAAAGCAGCTGATCTATCAGTCTCGCTTCTGTTTACGCTTCAGCAGCGGGGCGTGCCGTCATCAGCTACATCATCTCCACCTTCTACTTCATGCGGGAGTATCTAAACGCCTACAAAGCCATTCCGCAAGGCGATAACCTGCAAAGCGTCTTCTCCCGTGCCATCGATGCCGGACAGATGGTGCACGCGCAAAGCCCGAAGATTGCCCTCAAAGTGGAAGCTGATCTCGCTCTTGATAGAGCTGACCATCCACCCACGACTATGGCAAACCTGCTCGCAGCGGGCTTCCTCTTCTTGCTGGTCTTGGTGCATAACTTATGATCAGGGGAATTGGTGCCTTATGCGCTATCTGATCAAACTGGCCTATGATGGCACAGAGTTCATCGGCTGGCAAAAACAGAAGCAAGGACGCAGCATCCAGGTGATCATGGAAAAAGCTCTGACCAATTTTACCGAGCGGGAGACCCCGATCGTTGGCGCAGGCAGAACCGATGCCGGTGTGCACGCGTTGGGTCAGTATGCCCACTTCGACTACGAAGGCAGGATGCAGCCAGATCAGATGCTGAAGGCCTTTAGCCGCTGGTTACCGGAAGATATCAAGGTCATTGAGATTACTGAGGTTGGCTCTGAGCTATCGGCACGTTATCAAGCCTATGAACGTTGCTACAAATACATCCTCACCAAGGATCGCACACCTTTTAACCGCAATCGCAGTGGCTTCATTCCCCATCTGAAGATCGAGCTGGAACCGATGCTGAGAGCAGCTCCAGCTTTTTTGGGACAACATGATTTCTCCACCTTCGGACGGCTAAATCCCGAAGTCACCAACCATATCTGCGAAATCAAAGAACTCAGCATCACCGAGAATGACGAGGATTTCGTCTTCATCATCCGCGCAGATCGCTTTCTGCACAACATGGTACGCCGCATCGTGGGCACTCTGGCTAATGTCTCACACTTTGCCTTGGGCCCGGACACCATCACCCGTTTGCTGGAAGAGCGATGCTCGCGTCAACGACTGGTGCTGACAGCTCCTGCCTGCGGGCTCTACCTGATCGACGTGAAGTATCCCATCGAACTGCTTGACGGCAGAATCACCTACAAATTTGATGATCTTATCAAGAGGAAAAGATGAATTATAAGATACCCAGAGGCACCTTTGACATCCTGCCTGCGGACAGCAGCAAATGGCAACAAGTAATCCGAATCTTCCGTGAAGTAGCCTCAAACTTCGGCTATCGGGAGATCACGACCCCCATCTTTGAGATGGCAGAGCTTTTTTGAGCGCTCCAGTGGAGAAAGCTCGGATGTGGTGCAAAAAGAGATGTATCGCTTTAATGACCAAAAAGGGCGAACTTTTGCCCTGCGACCCGAGGGCACTGCTCCCGTAGTGCGTTCCTACGTGGAAAACCATCTGGAGATGCAAGGCGGCAGAACCAAGCTCTACTACATCGGCCCCATGTTCCGATACGATCGCCCTCAGGCCGGACGCTACCGTCAGTTTTACCAATATGGCATCGAGTTTATCGGTAGTAACCATCCCTTTTATGATGCTGAGGTGATTGCGCTGGAAATGGCCTTCCTAAGTGCCCTGGGCTTGCAGGGACCGCGTCTGGAGATCAACAGCGTGGGTTGCGGCAATTGCGCCAAGGACTATGATGCTGCTCTGAAAGCTTTTTATGAGCCCCATCTACCTCAGCTCTGTCCCGATTGTCAAAAACGCTTTGAGCTGAAGCCCCGCCGTCTGCTGGATTGCAAAGTTCCTTCCTGCAAGGCTTTTCGGGCTGATGCACCATCCCAGTTTGATTATCTCGACGCGCCTTGCCGTGAGCACTTTGATGCCGTCTGCCACTATCTGGATCAGATGAGCATCAGCTACACCGTCAATCCCGCCATCGTGCGTGGTTTGGACTACTACACCAATACCGCTTTTGAGTTTTATCTGCGATGAGCTTGGCGCGCAAAACTCCATTGCCGGTGGTGGCAGATACAACGCTCTAATCGAGCAGATCGGAGGCAAGGATACTCCTGCCATCGGCTTTGCCGGTGGGTTTGAGCGTCTTCTGCTGGCCTTGGAAAAGGAAGGTATAATCCTGCCGGAAAGCCCCAAACCCACGATCTTTCTGGTTCTGATGGGGGAAGCTGCTGTGAACTTTGCTCTGCCCATCCTGGCCGAACTGCGTAAAGCTGGAGTTTTTTGTGATTACAATCCGGACAAAGCATCCTTCAAAGCCCAGCTCAAAGCTGCTGATGCCTCCCAAGCCCGATACGCTCTGATCATCGGTGAGGAAGAAGCGGAAACATCATCTGTGATGCTCAAAGATCTCAGCACCGGTGTGCAGCAAAGCCTTTCTATCGCGGAACTCCTGACTCATCCTTTTTGCTAATCGGAACTCATTGAGCGATAGATGCTATATCAGAAGATAGCCAAGCAGCTGGAGCAATCGGACTTTTTCCAATGCCTGCTCCCTTTAAAAGATGGCACGCAGGTATCCCATCTCAGCCAAAGCGCGCGCGCACTCGTAGCTGCCCATCTTTGGGCTAAAACCGGCAAGAATATCATCCTGGTCTCGCAGGACGACATCATCGCTGAAGACCTTTGGGACGATCTGGTCACTCTGGTGGGGCGCGAAAATGCCTTCTATCTGCCTGATTACGAGATTCTTCCCTATGAGGATCGCTCTCCGCATTACTCCATCCGTGCCACGCGCATGATCACCCTGCTGAACTCTTTAAGCGATACTCCCGCAATCTATTCCCTTTCCATTCGATCCCTGTTGCGCTTGATCCCAAACAAGGATTCTCTGGCCCGGCACATCCTGCGCTTGAAACAGGGTGACACCATCGATCCTGACTCCTTGCTCCAACAGCTGCAAAACATGGGTTATGAGATTGAGTATCAAGTCTCCACCGTATATCAGGCAGCCAAGCGCGGAGGCATCCTGGACATATTCTCACCCCCCCACGCAACATCCTGTGCGCCTTGAGTTTTGGGGCGATGAGATCATCTCCATCCGGGGCTTTTCAGCTGCCACTCAACGCTCCATCTCCTCTGATATCAAGGAAGTGACCCTGATTCCAGCCCGCGAGCTGTCGCTTGACGATATCGACAGCGGTTCAGTGATCATCTCCAAAGTGCGTGAGCATGGCTTTTTTGAAGGCATTGAGAACTACTATAGCCTTCTCACCAAAGAGCTTAGCAGCTTTGCTGATTACTTTGCTCCGGATTCCCGCGTCATCGCTTATTCGAACTTCAGCTATATCACCGAAGAGATGGAAGCCCTCATCGAGCAGACTTTCAACCAGTATCGCAAGGTCATAAAAGGCAAGAGCAAAGCAAAAACTCCCACGCCTGATCAGCTGATGTTGAATGAAGAAGCTTTTTATGCTCAGATGAACCAATGCCAGAGCATCTATCTCTCGCAAAGCGAATTCATCTTCCCACAGCTTAAGCATAGCATTCGTGCTCCCTTTATGTCCCAACCAGCCTTTGAATCCGACCTCGGACTGCTGGCCGATACCCTGCGCCAAAAGCAAAGAGATGGCTGGCAATACTATCTGCTCTTTGATAATGCCTCGCAGGAGCGTCGCATGCGCCAGACCATTGCGGAGGATGCAGCCTTTTCCAGCCACATCGGGGTCTTGCACGAAGGCTTTGAGATCGAGGATATCCGTCTGGGTCTGTGGACTGATCACGAGATCTATAACCGCTACAAACGCAAGCGATACGCGCCTCGTTTTGCCCCCGGGGAAAGCATCGTTGATTATGAAAACCTCAAGCCCGGTGACTATGTGGTGCACGTGGATCACGGCATCGGGGTCTTTGAAGGACTCAAGATCATCAAGCTGGATGGCCAGGAAGTAGAGTGCCTGGTGCTGCGCTATGCCAATGAAGACCGCGTTTACGTCCCCACCTTCCAGCTCTCATTGGTTTCCAAATATGTAGCTGAAGAAGGCAGCGCTCCGGCTCTCAACAAACTGGGCAGTGCCAAATGGCAAAACACCAAGCGTCGTGCCACTCAAGAAATTGAGCTCATCGCTGCGGATCTGGTGAAACTATATGCCCTGCGCAACAGCCGTCCCGGTCTGGCTCACAAGCCTGATGGGACCTGGCAGGAAGAGCTGGAGGAATCCTTCATTTACGATGACACTCCGGATCAAAAGACTGCCAGCCGTGAGATCAAGGACGACATGGAACTGCCCTCCCCCATGGAGCGTCTGCTCTGTGGTGATGTGGGATTTGGCAAGACCGAGGTTGCCATTCGCGCAGCCTTCAAAGCGGTGATGTCCGGCTTTCAGGTTGCCGTCCTGGCTCCCACAACTCTTTTGGTAGAGCAGCACTTCCGGGTGTTCAGAGAACGTTTGGCACAGTATCCCGTGCAGATAGCCATGCTTTCCCGCTTCAGATCCAAAGCGCTGATCACCAAGGATGTGCAAGACATCGCCTCCGGCAATGTTGATATCGCCATCGGTACGCATCGCCTGCTTTCCCAAGACGTGAAGTTCCCCAAACTGGGCCTTTTGATTATTGACGAAGAACACCGCTTTGGAGTGCGGCACAAAGACCGCTTGCGCAGCATGCAAAGCAACGTGGATACGCTATATATGAGCGCCACACCCATCCCGCGCACCCTCAATATGGCTCTGGCCAAGCTCAAGGAAATCTCCCTGATGCAGACCTCCCCCCAAAGAACGCCTGCCCATTCGCACCATCATCACCATGCGGGATATGGAAGTGATCAAAGATGCTATCCGTCGGGAAGTAGATCGTGGCGGTCAGGTTTTCTTCGTGCACAACCGCGTGCAAACCATTGAAACTGTTGCACTCGAGCTTCGGCGGGAAATGCCGGATGTTTCTTTCATGGTGGGACACGCTCAAATGCCGGAGCACCATCTGGAAGAAGTGATGAAAGCCTTTGTGGAGCACGAGTTTCAGGTACTGATCTGCACCACCATCATCGAAAATGGCATCGACATCCCCAATGCCAATACCATCCTCATCGATCGGGCTGATACCTTTGGCATCGCGCAGCTCTATCAGATGCGAGGACGCGTGGGGCGCAGTAATCGCCGTGCCTACGCCTATCTTCTGGTTCCCAAAGGCAGTACCCAAATCGCCAAGCAACGCCTGGAAGCCCTTACACAATACGACTATCTCGGTGCTGGATTTCAGGTTGCCTTGCGTGATCTGGAACTGCGCGGAGCGGGAACGATCCTGGGCACCAAGCAAAGCGGTATCATCCAGGCCATCGGATTTAACTACTACAATCGCCTGTTAGGCCGTGCCATCGAAGCCGTAGAAGACGGCGATACCAGCGTGCTTTATGAAGAAGACAGCCCTGCCACCCGCCAAAGCATCAAGACCGAGATCGATCTCTATCTACCCGGTGAGTATATCGATAACGATGAAGAACGCCTGCGTATCTATCGCCGTTTGGGCGAACTGGCCACGCTGGAAGACATTGAGGAGTTCGAGAACGAGCTTTCCGATCGCTTTGGCCCCGTGCCGGAAAACGCCCGTTGGCTCTTGCTTTTCTTTAAGGTTGATCTCTTGTCCAAAGCCAAGAAACTGAAGAACTGCACCGTCAAACGCGGTATCATGACTATCGAATATGATGCCACGCATACTCCGCCCAAAGCGGAAATCCTGCGTTTCAGCGGTCATATCTCTGAACCTCTGCGCTTTGAAGCGGCAAAAAGCTTGAAACTAATCATCGAGCTTGATCCCGAACTCGATGCTCTGCAACAGTTTGAAAGGGCGATCGAGATCCTTAGTTTGTAGATTCTGAATAGTACATCCCAATTATTCAGATAAAGGCTCAAACAGCAGGATGCCGTTTCCACTCTTATCATCTAACCCTCTGTGTTGATACCTCCCGGCTCCGATACAGATATTCACTCAGCCTCTTCTGGATGTGTAATAGCAGGTAATCCGCGGCAATCCCGATCCCTCCGATCACAGCAATATACTGTAGCATCTCTTTGTATTGCAAGAGATAACGAAAGTCCAGCAAGCGATATCCCAAGCCGGATTGCACACCCAACATCTCCGCAGCGATGATGGCCGTCCAAGCCACTGACCACAGCACGCGATATAGATTCACCAATTCCGGCAATGCCAATGGCAACTGAATATAGCGCAGGATCATGCGCCGTGAAGCTCCATCCAAAGCGGCAGTATCCAGGATGTCACGCTGCATCCCTTGAAAGATCCCTGTGCTGATGATGATCGCGTTGAAAAGCATGGAAAAGAGCAGCACGATGCCCACCGGCCATTCTCCGATGCCTGCTACCAGAATGATCATGGGTAACCAGCAAAAGGGTGAGATATGCCGAAAGAAATTCACAATTGGTAAGAGGCTACGGTTCAATCCTGGTGCTGCATAGCCCAGAAAACCCAGCAGCACTCCCAGGATGAAGGAGATTCCCGTCCAAACCAACACCCGTGTGCTACTGATGACGATATCCGTCAGCAGATGGCTCACTTCAGCTCCAGATAGATCTCGTGATCTTGCAGAATCCTGGACTGATAGCCCTTTTCCACCGCTATTTGAGTGATTCTTCGCTCAAAATCCCTGCCTGCCGCATCCAGTCCCAAAGCAAAGTGCGTGTGGGTCAGCGCTTCTTCCAAACGCTGTCACTCAATCCATATCTGGTCTTGGCATAATGCTTTAGCTCAGGATTATCCATGGTGATCCGGGGCAATATCTCTTCAATGCGCGCCATCAGCTTGATCACACTGTCGGTCTTGGACTTAGTCAGCTCTTTTTCGTTAACGGTTATATCGCAACAGGGGTGGTTCCGATGCGTATCACCAAACCAATGCAGAACCTGGAAACCATCCGGAAGCTTCTGTAAAACAGGAACATAAGCCACAGCCGCAGCCACATCCCCGCTTTGTAATGCCGCCAGCATCTCATTGGGACTGCGAAAATACACAGCGTCATATTCGATGCCGGTCTCATGCGCTAATTCATCCATCAACAGCTCCACCGTGGAAGCCTTTAGCACGGCGATCCTGGCCTTGTGCAAATCAGCCACGGAGCTCACATCCAGACTGCTGACCAGGCCATCGCTTTCTCGCTCCAGAAAGGACACTATCTTCAGCGGGTAGCCCTTTGCCACGGCACTATGCACATAGCTGAAGGGCATGATGGCAGCGTCCAGCTTGCCAGCAATGATAGCTTCCTGCACTTCCCAGCCGGAATTGAAATAAGTGACGCGGTAACCTTCATCCGCTTCCACTGCGGATTCCAAGGCAAAAGATAGTGGCAGATGATTGATGGAAGGACCGATCAAGCCAATCCGCAGCTCATCTCCCTGCCTTTGGCCACAGCCAAACGTGCTTATTAGCACCACGCATATCACTATCAGCATTTGCTTTAGCTTCATTTTATCTCCTCTCAAAAAGAAATAGCCACCGCGACCATCCCGGACAGTCAGGGTGGCTATTTGCCTATTGCTTTACTGTATATGGCCAAGATCCTGAAGCATGCTTTCTTGTCAAGACAGACTTCGCCCTTGATGTTCTATCTCATCTTTAGTCCTGCTTTACCTTGTGTTCTCCTCGTGGCATGAAGAGATTATGGGGTGATGTCTGGGTAAGCATGTGGTAAAGGATAGGGGAGCTTTTGGAAACTCAGTGGATTCGACACCTCTGTTATAGGATTCGACACGTCCCCGTGTCGAACATGGCCCTAGGCCGAGAAAAGAAAACGAATCCTTCGCTTCTGCAGACGAGACGTCTGCAATCCTGTTCCGCGCATTCCTCATTGGTAGAGAAAGCAGGTTTTCTGGTAAGAACGTAGCTTCTGAAAGCTAGGTTACTACCAAATAGCGTAAGCCTTGTAAAATCTCCTGGGGATATCGCCCAGGGGAGCAGTCCAGACATTGGCAGGGGAAAAGCTTCCGCTGCCCGTCACATCGCTGTAAACCCCATCGGGGCTGTCACTTGCCAGGATAGTGTATGAAGCAGCACCCAGGACAGGAGTGATCGTCAGTTGCACATTGGAACCATTGATTGCTATACTAAGAGTAGTTTGCACCGGATCCGGGGAAGCCAGCGTCACCCGCCCCAAAGGAGAGTAGATCGAATAGCTATCGGTGGAGAATCTGGTTCTCAGTCGATAGTAGTATGTGGTTCCCGCGTCAAGGCCAGTCAGAGTTTTGTTTGTGAATGTGCCGGCGTTATAGTTACTATAGCCAGAGATGTAAGAGGCAAAAAGGCTATCGGTGGATACTTGCAGGAAATAGGCAGAGCCGGTGATGGGCACGCTCCAATTGGCGGTAAAGGCATTCTGACTCACATTGGTCGCGCTTTGCGGCACCGGTGTCCAGAGGTATTGGGCAAACTGCGGATGATCAATGAAAGGATTGCGGTTGCCCTGACGCTCCCAAATGCGTTCATTACGTTGCGCTTCGCGAGCGTCCACCGGATCCTGGATGTGCCACTGAAGCAGGGTGGAGAGCTTCCCGTAGTATGGCTGTCCGGAGGGAGAGCTATTAGTATAATCTACCAATTCCAGATCGTAGGAAGTATCGGTACCTTCATAGCGCACAGCCATATACATCATCATCCGGGCTACGTCACCTTTGTCCTCATCCCGCACTTCCCAAGCATAGGTGGAAGTGTAGTTTCCCGTGTTACCGGAGTATCCCGGATAGGGCGAAGCATCCACATAGAGGCTGCCACCATTGTCAAAATCCTTGTTGCCTTTGGCGGAGTTCACCGTGGCATCACAGGGACGCATGTGATGCAAGTCTGTCCCCGCGGGTCTGTTATCGTCGAAGCCACCATGAGATTTGCTCCAGGTGTGTTCGCGATTCCACTGGGTGACTCCGCCCCCATTGTGACTTTTAGGAACGCTCCAGCCCGTGTAAATCTGGATGATGTTGTTGCTGTTATTGGGGTCTTCATCGGTGTAGCGCAGCTGTGTCCAAAGCGCGTCATAGCTGTATTCAGTAGTATGAGTCTCACGCAGGAGATCATGCAGATCGGCCTTGAGCGCTGCGCCATAACCGCTGATATCTTCGTAGTATCCGGTAAACTGTGTGCCCAGGGTAGTGAAGTTTGCCGGATTTCCGGACGCGGTGCTGCTCAGATACATGGTTTCTGAGCCTCGACCATTGCCTTCAAAGACCCTGAAATGATAAGTGGTATTGGGCTGGAGGTTTTCCACCAGGACGCCGTTAAATGGCGATCCTTCGATGATTTCCGTCGCGCCGTTGTAGATCACTTGCTGTCCGGATCCGCTATAAACGGGGTTGGCAATGGGATCACTGCCATTGATGGGTGTATTGAAGAAGTTTGTGGTGTTCATGATCACTACGCGGTAAGCGCCATTGCCGGGAACCCATTCCAAAGTGATGTTGTTAGCGGTGATAGCCGCTTCCAGATGAGTGGCCTGGATGGTGGGAGTGCTGATGCTTTGGGTAAAGACCGAGATCTCGTTTGAGTCCTCACTGACGCCATAGGCGTTTTGCGCGCGCACCACATAGTAATACTGAGTATCGGGCTGGAGATTGCTAAAGGCATAGCTCTGCACATTGCCAACATTGAGGTTTTGGTAAACGTAGCTAAGCGCTCGACGGCTGAGATTGTGAAAACCGAGATAGCTTGAAGTATTATTCGGATAGCTTATCCACTCTGTGCCCAAAGTAGTAAAGGCTGAAGCTCCCGTGCCGGAGGGATTCTGAGTAACTCCAGCCACGATCTCCGGTTTGCGCACGAGCGTCTGATCCATGGTGCTGATCGCTCCCCGCAGTCCAGGCAGAACCGGGATCATTGCCGATCACGCCAAAGATATCCAGATAGCTATCGGTAGATACCTTATAGAGGCCAAGCGCGTCATTCCCATTGAAGTTTATCACGCCACTGCTGTTGGTATAGTCTGCCACAGAGGTAAAATCAGTTGCGGCATTGCTGTGCGCGAGCACATAGACGGCTCCGTTGTCCAGGGTTCCGCTGAGCTGTAGAGTTGAAGAAACGCTGGCAGAGCCATTGCTAAACAGATGTACCCGGTAATCGGAGAGATTCACCGTGCTGCCGGTGCCGTTGAAGATTTCCAGAGCTTTGTTATAGCTGCTGCCTTCGATGTATTCAGAGAAGAAGAGGTCTTCCGCTGCTCCGCTCGCAGTGTTGACATAGAGATCAATCAGGTAGCTCGACGCGCCGGGCACGCTTTGCCAATTTGCCACAAAGCCATTGGGCGATACATCCGTAGCAGAAAGAGCCAGCGGCGCATCGGGTTCCAAAGCAGCTAACACATAGCCACTGAGGCTAAGCTGATCGGTCACACTTGCGGAACTGACCACCAGGTTTTGATAATAATCCCCCCACGCTGAGATTGCTCTTGAGCCGCGCGTAAACTTGCGTGGGGCTTAAGCTTCCACTGATGGGATAAAGAGTGAGAGAGCTACCGTAACCGGAGTATTCCTGGGTCGATAGCTCATAAGCGGATGGAGCTGAGATCAGGACACTTTCAGTGAGATACTGTCCACTGACACTGAATGCCTGAGCGGTGGATGGCCCTTCACCAAAGAGATAGTAAAACCCGGATAGAGCGCTTGGGGATAGCGAAAGCACCGGATCAGGTGCGGCTACGAAGCCTGTCCAGCTGAAGTCATCCACATGATCCGTTCAGTCGTGCCATTGGCCACAAGCCGGATCTTGATGTTATCTGCTGGGCTATTGATGGTTCCGGAGAAGAGCTTCCAGGCACTGGAATTGTCCAATGCAGAATTATTGATCGCCGCCACAAAAGTCCAGTTCACCCCATCCGTGCTGTACTCCAGATTGTAGTCAGGCGAGGGATCCCCATCCCAACGGCGGATCTTCATGCTATAGTCAGCGACACCACCACTGGTTATTGTGATCACCCAGTTCACATTTTGATCATTTCCCAGACGCCAGGCATAGGTGCCAAAAGCTCCGGGCTGTCCATCCTGTGCTGATGTGGTTTGCCGCAAAGCCGGCCCACCGGTTGCGCTGAACAGACCATCACTGTACACGTGGTTACTGGCATAACTTCCTAGGCCTGCGGATCCGGCAGTCCAGTTTGCCGCAGTGTCAAAATCTATCGTAGTCTGAGCCCAGCTCATAACTGTAATCAGTATCAGGCTCAGCATCAATAGCATCTGCTTTCGCATGTTTTTCTCCTTAATCGCATTTCGCGATACCTATAATCTATAGGGTTAGGATTAGAATACAAGATTTATTCCAAAACCACATAAGTCTGGCAAAAAACAAGCGGCTTGACAGAAAAAGACTATTCCGTGCCCTTGACCCCATGAATAGCCCCAAAGATGCTCTAATCTGTGACGCGAATCACCCCTTGATCAGCCAATGCCTGCGCGAGGAAATCCTGCTGTATCACATTGATACACAAGGCGAAGCCATACTGCGAGAGAGCTTTGAGCGCTTGAGCGGCAAGAGCATCTCCACTGACCATGATCTGAGTGAGCTATCCGGTGGGCAAAAAGTGCTGTTGATGCTCTGTCTGGCACTGCTTTCTCCCGCCAGAAGCATAGTGTTCAAGGACTTGCGCCACTCTCTGGATGCCCATCGCTGGGAGCATGCACAACGCATGATCAGTGATTCGGACAAGGACATTACTCTGGGATGTGACGCGTGATCAAAGCCGGATACTACCAAGTGTGGCCGGACTTCGCTCTGGAAATTGGCTCTGATCTCTGCTTTGAGCAAGGCAAGAGCCATCAACTGCAAGGAGCTAATGGCAGCGGTAAAAGCTCCTTCATCCAAAAGCTGCTGATCCCTGCCCTCAGGGCGAGAAAGGGTGCCTACATCGTCTATCTCGAGCAGCAGATGCATTTGCAGCTCTTTGCCATCAAAGCGCACGCGGCCTTCCACGCTCCGGGTATCAGGATCAGCACTCCAAGTGATGCCGCGATGTATCTGATGCAAGACCTGAAAAAGGCTTACGCGGCCAAGCCCGGAGATATCTATATCGTGTCGGACGAATGCCCTTGTCTGCACTTACTGCAAGAGCTAAAGCTTCCCCACTGCCTGATCGTGATCGACCATCATGAAGTTCTGCCGGGAGCTGAACAGATCCGCTTTGAAGCACAAAACCAGAATCTGAGCAAGGTGAGCAGGGATGTATAAGCTTAGCATTTTGAGCCTGCTCTTTGTTGCCTTCAATGTGGTCTTTGGGGTCTTCCTGCTACCGGATTGGCCACTGCAACTATTATCCTTGCTCTTGATCAGCCTGCTTTCCATGATCCGTCCGGGCTTGCCTAAGCTCTTGAGCCAGATCAATATCCTGCTCCCCTTTGTGGGAATGCTGGTTCTTATCTACACTATCTTCATCATCCTGGGCATATCTCCTGCGGGCACAGAACCTCTAAGCTATTGGCTGGCATACGGGTTACCCAGGATACTGCTGCTCATCTCTTCGATCTTGCTCCTAAGAGTCTTGATATCTTTCCTGCGCGTGGAGGATTTTTATCGCAATGGTCTGGGCATCCACCGGATCAAGTATCTGATCTTAGGCAGAATCCTGTATCGGGCTGCATGCCATTCCTATCCCAAACTCAGAGAGTGGCAGAGCCTGATCCCCGGTGAGCAAAACGCGAAACCCACGCTGAGACAGCGCTTCCGATCTGCCTTATGCAGCACTTTGGCTTTGGCTTTATACGTATTGGGAGAGGCAACTTTGAAGGGAGAAATGATGGACAACAGAATAGCTAATTGCTATAAGGAGCTACAATGAAATGGTATCTGAACGTCGGTTTCACCATCCTGGTGATGGTTACTACACTTTTGATCCGCATCCCCATCCCGGGAGGTGGATACTTCAATTTTGGCGATGTAATCATCGTGTTTTGCGGACTTTACGCGGGCAAGAAAGCCGGCATGATTGCCGGAGGAATAGGATCTGCTTTGGCTGATCTGATCGGCTTCCCCATCTTCGCCCCTATCACTCTGATCGCCAAAGGCTTGCTGGGTCTCTTTGCCGGCCTGGCCAAAGATTGCCAAAGTGCCATGCGCTATGTCTATCCCGCCATAGGTGGCCTGATCATGGTCATAGTGTACTTCTTCGGCACCTGGATTTTGCCGCAAATGGGCAAGGTTGCCGCCCTGGCCGATCTTCCCGCCAATCTGCTCCAAGCCACACTGGGCTACATCGGAGGCAGACTGCTGTATATAGCTTTCATGAAGATCGAGGAATTGCGGTAAAGCATTCCCAGTATCTCATCAGTGCCTTATCTTGATGATATCCTTTGGGACATCAGTATTTCAGCACCTTACGTGTGCTGTACCTGGCTCCTGTCTTAAGCTGTAAGAGATATATCCCTGTAGGCAGTCTTCTGCCTTTGGCATCAAGGCCATTCCAGCTCAGATCCAGCGTTCCCTTTCCCCAGGCACGGTGTTCGTGAACGCATTGGCCTTTGATGTTGAAGACCTTAAACTCATAATCTCCGGCCTCAATCTCGGCCTTGATCGACAGCTGATCCCGGAAGGGATTGGGATAGGCATTAGATATCTGAAGCACTTCAGGGCTCTGCGATGGATCAAGATTGGCGACCGGCTCCGGAAACACGATCTCCAGTTCCGCAAACATCACCATGCAGCTATCCGGCATCACATGCGGGTTCCAGATTCCCAAGGCACCCCAATGATCGTCATTGAGAAACATCAAGCCCAGACGGCCTACTTTCCGGTTACCCTGCATACCCATATATTGCACTGTGTTGGCAGGATACACCCACATTGGTATGAGCCCGGCCAGTTCCGGAGTATCGACATCGTTCAGGATTATGGGATCGCTCCAGGACGCTCCATCATCTGCAGAACAAGCGATCACAATCTCGGGACTATTGGCATAAGGCAGATGCTCGGGATACTGATCCGGATAGAGACGCGCATTACGTGCCCTTTGAGAATCCTGCCAGATGGCCACCAGCATGTTCTCGGAATTTGGCTCGGATAGCTTCAGATGATTGTAATGAAAGCACATCGCATGATCGTGCTCGGTATCATCCCAATAGGCAAAGGGGAAGATTTTCAACATATCAGGGGTCGATTGTCCATCGATAACGGAATATGAATCCACTTCCTGCCAGGGTGGCTGAAGATCCCAAGGAGTGAAATGAGGAAAAGCGCCATTTGCCGGATCACCCTTGGGATGCACATCACGAATGCGCAGGCTCTCATCCGCGGGGTCATAGACGTAGGACTTAACTGTTTGCAATTCCGGCAAATATGCCCCGGATGCCGTAGTAAGCCCCCACAAACCCAAAGCCCGCACTCGGGATGAAGCATCCACCACCGCGTTGAAATGCCCGGTATTCACAATCTGCCAAAAGAGATCCTCATCGGCAAACGGCTCCCCTTCATCATCGGTGAAATAACCAAGCGTGGAATGGGGCTCCACCGGCGGATTCCAGGATGGCAGAGTGCTGAAGTAGCTGTGATAAACCCAGTCTCCGCTTCCATAATCCGAACAGATAAACACATCAAGGTATTCCTCGTCCAGCTCATCGTCATTAATATCAAGGGCAAAATGCCGTCCGATCAGATACACATTCCCATTCTCATCCAGGCTCATGGTGAGGAAGGGTCGTCGCCAATTCTGGCTATCCTGATTCCAGGCATCCAGCTCTGGAACGGAAGTATAGCTCCAGCTGAGTTCAGCTCCCGCTTCCAGCATGGTGGGATGAAAATCCGCATAGGCGATAAAGACGTTTTCTACAGGATGGCTCGTGCTTACACTGTGCGTCAGATTCTTTGCCATGATATACACCCGCTGCATGCCGGGATTTGGTGAAGGCCCGATCTTTAGTTCCGGCCAGATAAACTCGTTGTCATCCGTCTGAAGGATAACCGTGGGATTATCGATCACCGGCACGGGATCAGTGAGATATCCAGGGAAACCATTAATCACCCGGTCATAAGCAAACATCACTTCATACATCCCATCATCATCATAATCCGCATGCCAGGCATAGAGCGGACGGGCAGTTTCCCGATCCAGCGCCATCGCCGGATAGCCTTCATGGACAGCCAAAGGCCCGATCTCAGAAAGCTGAGTGAGATTACCCATAACATCCAGATGCGCCCAATACACTCTGCGCGTGGCAGCAGAGGTCTTTCTGCCATGAAAGCAGAGATAGTATCCGCCACCCATCGCATCCGGAACGCGGTGCAAGGGAAGATTGTTGTAAGAACCAATCATGTAGTCATAGTAATTGGTGCTCAGCGTATCCGGAGCCTGGATAAAGCTGTATTGAGGGACATCCCGTCCTCCGCTGACACCAGCAGCAAAGCAGATATCAGACACACTGAAGGCCACGGCAAGGCAAATACCAAGTAAAGCGAGTTTATTCATCATTCCTCCCACTTCATTAGAGCATATTACCAGATAACTAGCCGGATGTCAAGCATTATTTCAATAAATCAGCAGCTAAGATCTAGAAACCGTTGAAATATGGTCAACACTCCCTGCATGAGCCAAGTTGTCCAACTCGTTTAGGATGGGTAAAATGGAAACTGATCCCCATGATCTCCATGATCTTTGGAAGCTTTAAGGTTTTCAATTTGCCTCCCTGGGAGTCGTAAGCGCTATCCCAATTTCGTAAAGCCAATCCAGTTAATGCCCAGCTCCAGTTATCGCATCGGAGCTCCATGTGATCAGCGCTTTCGACTTCCAGCAGCGTGCATGCATCTCAACCAGGGACTTCTATCCGAAGGATTGGAGTTCAAGCAGCGGGGACACCTTCACTCCCTTGGACTTCTATCC
>JAJOKA010000035.1 GCA_021206555.1 Candidatus Cloacimonadota bacterium
CAGAAGTTCCTGGGCAGAATAACCCCATTGGTTTACGTTTTCGGATACCCTGAGCAGGCGAACAGCGTCATAGTCCAATTTGAAGAGAATCACCGGGCCCTGGACAAAGGAAGCATGGTTGCTGTCCAATTCCAGTTCCAACTCCAGATTTCGATCGATCTCATGTCGGAGCGCGCTACGCTGCTGTTTGAGCCTGCGTATGTAGCGGCACAAAAAAGATAATAGCCATGATCAGAGCCAAAGCTAAGATAGCGGAAAGACGCCAGCCCCAGTTGCTTAGATGCTCATTTGGCCCTGAAGCCTATCGTCCAGGGAGCTAAACCAATCGTCCTGGATTCTCATCAACTCGCCACTATAGCTGATCGTTTGCAAAGCGGAATTAATCTGGTTGATGAGCTCCGGATTCTTGCTGGCATAGCAATACTCTCTCTGATAGATCCTCAGGGGTAAAGCCCTGATCTTATCCAGCTTTTCCCGCCTGACGATATACATGCTCATCATAAAGTTGGCCACAGAGGCCTCATAGATTCCGTCATTGAGCAGCTTGAGGGCTTCTTCTTGCGTGGCTACTTCGGATACCCGACCCTGAAAACCAATCTGTCTGAGATAATCCACCGCCACATCATCTTTCTGCACCACAACGGTGATATCCTTTTCATCTTTCAGATCTACGATTTTGGAATCCCTGCGGACGAAGATGGAGCGGAAGGTGGTCGTATGGGCATTGGAGAAGCGCAGTTCTTGCGCTCGTGCCACAGAGTAAGCCATGCCTTGCACCACGTCGATGCTTCCGCTATCCAGCCAACCTCGCACCAAAGACCATTTGGCCAACCGAAACTCCGGTTCATAGCCTAACTCTCTGCATATCGCGCGGCTGAGCTCCACATTGTAGCCATCCGGTTCACCCTTCTCATTGACAAATTCATAGGGTGGATAGTTATAATCTCCACCGATAATCAGTTTTGGCAAAGCGTCTTTGGCTATTAATGCGCCGCAACAAACCATCAAACACAAATGATAAGTCTGCATTTCATCGGACATCTCCACTTTCCACTTTTTGAAGATAAACCTTCATGTCAAATTTTCGCTTCAGCCCATTCGCATTCATATAGCGAACCATACCGTAGATATCGCGCTCTGCCCAGGGACGGTCATGCTTACCAAAACACCATGCTACTCCGGCATAGGAGTTTGCGTCCCGACCATCAAGAGAGTATTTATTGTTCAGATACACAAGTACTTCGTAAGCCTCTTCCACGTTTTCGAACCAGGCCAAGACCCTCTTTCCCCAATACATCCGCATATAGTTATGCATCTTCCCTGTATTCATCATTTGCTTTTGCGCGGCATTCCAATAGGGATCATCAGTAGCAGCATTCTCCAGGTCAGAGAGGCTATATTGCCTCTCACGGGGATCTTGCAAATGGTTGAGGAGGGTAGCTTTAGCCCAGGTGGGCAGACAAGCGAAGCTGTCGTAATCATCATTATAGTAACAGAAGTTCATACCCAGCTCACGCCGCACGATCAGTTCTTCCAGAAAGTCTGCCAGGTTCACTTCAGTCCCAGTCAGCTTCTTTCGCTGTGTTACAAGAGCCCGAAGCGCGTAGCCATCTTCAGCGTCTTTCACTTCTTCGATGATATCCAGGGGAGATAACTGCCCAAAATGCAGATAGGGACTGAGATCACTCTGGAAATCCAAATCCGGATGGCTACGATACGCAGAATAGCCGGGCAGTTTGTGTTCCTTAAAAATCTCTCAGTTTGTGGATTGCGGCTCTGTATCCCCCCCTAAATATCTGATGATTGCCATGCAGGGAAAGATCCAAAGCATGACCACAGAAGTCCAGGATTTGTGATCGATCAGTGGAGTCCCCTGGGAACCGATGCTCATCCATCAGCTTTGTGTCAGCAAAACCAAGGGAGGGAAGCTCAAACTTCTCAAAGCTGAGATGGTCCGGCAGGATCTTTAGCAGTTTGTTCCTCAGAGTGGCAGCTGAATACTCCTCTTTGTCTGAGGCAATGTGCACCGGCACCACCGCTTCCGTATCGATCTCCACGATGCTGCTATGCTCCAGGATATCAAAGAGTTGATCCCGCCATGCTCTTTGCCACTTGAGATAGCCATGATCCAGCACTGTTAGGCTGGCCTCGGTCGCCAAAGCAGAGACTATCGAAACCGGATTTCCGTTGTAGATCCGAAAGTCCAAGCCATGTGCCCGCATAGCTTTGGCTACTTCGATGATCCCTTCCAGCATGAAACGATAATGAGCGTTCGTAGCCTCCGGGATGTCCGAAACAAGCACAAACGCAATCAATAGCGGTTGCCGACGCTGAGCTGCTTCATTGCAAGCATAGTTCAAAGCCGGATTATGCACTACCCGCTGGGCTTGCTGCATCCAGTATAGTACGTAAGTTCCCCTTTCAGCTTGGGCTTGACGGCTGCGAAAGATGCGCTGCTTCACTTTTGAAAGATAATCCTATTGCGATATTGGCGCCCTGAGGCATCCTCACTCAGCACGAAATACAAGCCAGTGCTGCCCATATCCTCACTCTTTGGCAAGCTGCTCTCGTCGTAGATCAATTGTCCTTTGAGATTGTAGATACGCACACGCTTGAGCTCTCTACCGGACTTATCTTTTAAATCACCTTGGGGGGATAGTGGATTGGGATAGAGCTTCAGTGAGGGCTGCGGAAGCTGCGTGGCATCCATATTGCCGGTGGGTTGGGTGAAAAGCTCGTTCAAGTCAAAGTACTGCGGCTCTTGCGTGTGAGCCGCGTAATATGGAGTGGCATTGGCCCAGAGCACCGTGTGTTGCGAAGGCAGATATTGGATCATCATCAGGTTCGTCGTCACCCCGCCTGCTCCTTTCATCAATTGCCATTGACGCGGGATATCCACTTCGCTATTCACGGCCAAAGAGTCGACAATCTTGTTGTATCTCGGGCAGTATGTCGCATTTGTAAGTTTGCGAAAGTGATTGGTGGCAGCCAGGTTATCACCGGCGACTCCGCTATTTTCACCATGGACTCTGCGCACGGTTCCGCTGTTATTGGTTTCGATCACCATCGCCCGAGAAGAATCCGCCCACTCCTGCACATTGTGGATGATGCTTCCGGAAAGATGCTTGCCGGCAAGCAAGGCATCAAAGATATCCTCATTGCAATACACTCCATCGCCATTGAAATCTCTAAGTTCCAGGCCGCTACGGATATTCAGCATCACCGAGCTCAGATCCTCGGTGTCGGCATTAGGATGGCTATTGCCAACGTTCAGAAATGCTGCTGCTTTCTCTTCCGTAATGGCGGATAAGGCTCCGATCAAGCCCGGATAGGTAAAACTGATCCACTTCATTTCGTCCGCTTCGGAAGGGTGGTGCACCACCAAAAGGGAGTTATTGATCAAAGCCTGCGAACGCGTCCAATCCAGTAATCTGGTTATTTGCAATCTACCCTCGAGATTGGGGTCATTCAGTGTGGCCTCTCCCCAGCTAGATAGCGAGGAACAGGCCATATTCAGGCTGCCTATTGTAAGATCCACCACAGCGTTAACAAAGAGCAGATCATCCTCATACAAATCGCGGTTTTAAAACGCTGGTGATACATATCTGTTTGTGATTCCTGCATACCCGCCACTATGCCTTGGATTTCCTGAATATATCGAGCATCGGTGACATAGTGATCTTGGTAGTATTGGAGATAGCTGTTGTAAACGTTGACGTTATTCGACACTACGCTGATGAAGAAGTAATCTCGAAACACTGTCATAATCTGATCCCCCATCAGATATCCCAAAGCATGACCGCGCTCATAGTGATTGCCCCAAACGTGTAGAAGATAGCGATCTCCTAGATCAGTAAGTGTCCCATTAACAGCGAACATGGCACCATTACAGAGCCATAGCAATAAAACAAAACTCGCGATTATTTTCATATCCACCTCTATGGCTATTTCAAGAAATACCCTTAGTTTGTCAAGCTAAAGCAAAGCCATTATTCTGTGATTATGATGCCCTGTCCATATTTTTCCACAATCTCATCCATGAATGGAGGGTTATGCGTTATGCGTTAAGCATTATATCGCTTCACACGCAGCTATTACAAGCCCCAGAAGCGCAAGGTGCGCTGGATCATAATCTCATGGGTGATGCCCGCTTCTTTGGGTTCATAACGGAAAGTGTAGCCCATCCGATAGTTTTTGGGCAGTACCAGGCGCAATGAAGTATCATGCGAGACCATGATCCGCGTCTTCTTCTGCAAGTCTGTAGCCTCTTGCAAACCCAGTTCATAATCCATGAAAAAAGCGGTAGCCCAGATATTTGCTCAT
>JAJOKA010000181.1 GCA_021206555.1 Candidatus Cloacimonadota bacterium
TCCCAGGATGGTCATAGCAGGCCACCAAAAGCGACCGGCATCGGGATCGGAGATAGTGAAGATGCTATTGGCCTGAAAATACATGCCGATGTTATAGGCATTTCCGGACAACTGGGGAGTGCCACCATAAAAGACCTGAGTCTGAAAAGTCTCATTGGCATTGGCATTCACCGGGGATGGTCAACACGCCATTACTGTGGGTATATGTGGAGACGCTGCCATTCACCAATACCTGGCTCACGGTGAGGCCCACCAACTCATAGCTGATGGAGGGTAGATACTCTTCGGCTACTACCGTGGCCAAGACATTGCCCTGAATATGGTTAGGGTTCTGAGTGATGGTCAGGGTAATCTCATATTTCTGCACGTCGAAGCCCGTCGCGCTGTCAGCTTTGGTTTCATGGTATTTGGGCATGCTAAGTGGGTAATTATACTTACGGGAAGCCGAAGCATCCCAGATTCTATCTGCGAAAAGGCTGCCAAGGCAGAATATCAAGATTAAAAGGGCAAGGTATCTGGCGTGTTTCATCACTGTTTCTCCATTGGGAATCTTCTGTTAAGGACTTAATATGCATTTTTTATTCCACAAGCCGTGATTGTGGGTGATGCAGGGCTTTGCCTGATCGTTTGACCGATGCTTGGGCTCAGCTTTGGCCTTGGTTTACCTTATGTTGTCCTCTTGGCATGAGGGGAAGATGAGGTAAACTACAGCGAAATCAGAGCTGAGATCAAGGGGAGGGGGGGGGCTTTGGTTTCTCGCAGATTGGCGCGGATAAAAGGCGCAGATGATCGCAGATATTTGGATAGCACGCAGATTACGCGGATTACACGGATTTTCTGTCCACAGATTGATTATGGAACTCTGATCCCCATGATCCCCCTGATCTGCATGATCTTTGGAGGTTTTAAAGTTTCAAGGATTTGAGGTTTTAAGGTTCTCAAGTGTCGGCGTAGCGCAGCCTAATTCTCAATTGTCAATTATCAACTCTCATTAAATTCACTCTTTGTTAGTGACAACCCCTCTTATCCGCGCTTGACAAACAAGGAAAACGCGCTATAATATCCAGTAGAAAGACATCAATAGGAGAAACAAAATGGAAAATCAAGGTATGCCTTTATTGGGGGATAAATTTCCCAAACTCGAAGTGGTAACCACTCGTGGAAAGAAAGTCTTACCGGACGACATGGCCGGCAAGTGGTTTGTGTTATTCAGTCATCCTGCGGATTTTACCCCTGTATGCACGACCGAGTTCGTAGCCTTTCAAAATCTTTATAAAGACTTCAAAGCTGTGAATTGCGAACTGATCGGCATGAGTGTGGATCAGGTATTTTCCCATATCAAATGGGAAGAATGGATCAAGGACAATCTGGATGTAGATATTGAATTTCCGATCATCGCGGATACCGGGGCAGTGGCCAACCGTCTTGGTCTAGTGCATCCCGGAAAAGGAACTAACACGGTGCGCGCGGTCTTCATCGTTGATGATAAAGGCACGATCCGCATCATATTCTACTATCCGCAAGAGCTGGGACGGAATATGCAAGAAATCCTGCGTGCCGTGAAGGGAATGCAATATAGCGATAAAAAACGCTTGCGCTATGCCAGCTGACTGGCCAAATAACGGCATCATCAAGGATCATGTGATTATCCCCCCGGCAAATACCGTCGACGCGGCAAAAGACCGCAAAGCCAAAGCGAAAGCCGGTGAATTCGAATGCTATGACTGGTGGTTTTGCCATCGAAAAGGTTAAGTAACCCAACCAAGCTAAGTTTGCGGGATTCCTTTTGTCGGGAGTCCCGCATTATTTGTTTCTCGCAGATTTACGCAGAAAAAGGCGCGGATGAACGCGGACTTGCCACCCTGGGAGTCGTAAGCGCTGTCCCAATTCCTGGGAGCCAAACCAATTGCGTTCATCTTCCATACTTGAATCGGAGCCGATGACTATGTGCGCTTTCGACTTCCAGCAGCGGGAAGATGAGAAAAAAAGGTAGCACGCAGATTACGCAGATTGCGCAGATTTTTTGCCCACAGATTTGATGGAACTCTGATCCCCATGATCTATGTGATCTACATGATCTTTGGATGTTTTAAAGTTTCAAGGTTTTAAGGTTTTAAGGTTCTCAAGTATCGGCGTAGCGCAGCCTAATTCTCAATTGTCAATTTTCAATTCTCAATTACAAAAGAGGCACTCACCAGAGCAAGCCATCTTCCCTGATGCGCAAGATGGGCAATTCCTTATCGCCATACAGGGTGATGATATAGCCCATGCTGTGGGTCTCAAATCTGCTTTTCAGCTTCTTGCCCTTCCAGACGTAAGGCGTGGCCTTCAGCTGGCGCAGGGATTTGGCATATTTGCCATGATCGAAGTAATATTGCTTTTGCTTGTAATAGAGCTGGCGCAGGTATTCCTTCACCTCTTCGGAAGCGGGGATTTCGTAGTTTAGATTGGTGGAGCCCACCTCCGCGTGTGAGAAATAGAGATAGCCCCAGCGCTCGGGATAGTGCATGGCGATCAGGCCTTGCGGACTCCAAACCCAGTTGTACTCCGGTTTTCCGGCGATCTTGATATATTCCCCATCGATCACTTCCGTATCCCAATGCAACGCGGGAGAAATTAAGGCGCCAAAAATCCCCTTCCGGAGGGGAAAATCCTTGTTCGCGCATTCCTGCAAGACGGACATGGGTATTTTCAGTTCCACCCGCCAGGCCCGGTCGATATCCGAAGGATCATTGAGCGTACCGTCGATGCCGATCGCGTATTCGATATCTCTGATATCCCAGGCATTTACGGCCACTTTGTGCCGATCCCGATAGGGCTTGATCAAAAGCAGATCCCAGAGCGTGCCCAAAGCGTTGATCTCCAGCTCATAATAGTCGTGCGTGTCGCCATCGGGATCGATGAATATCTCAAAATCATTGTCGTGGAAGATCACCGCGTCACGTTCCGTGAGCTTGGCCCAGATCTGAGGCTCTTCCAGCTCCGCGGCAAAATACAGCCAATCATCGTCCCAAAGCATCTTCACCCGTGTGCGGTGAAAGGGCTTGGGTTTGAGATCGCCTTCGATATCCACAAAGTCCTCTGTCCAGGCCGCTTTTTTGCCAGGATATTTCATCAAAGTCTCCATCCATCACGATCTCATCGATGGGACGAAAGGCTGTGTAGCTGAGCGGGGCAAAGGCTCCCACGGGAACGGGGAAAGTTTCCGCAAAGAGCACTATCGCGCTCAGGAGAATCAGGATCAAGCTTAGCTGTTTCATGGGAACTCCTTCATTGGGCTTGAGCGATCAGATCGCGAATTGTGCAGATGACCAGGCCTACGCAAGTGTCTGCCGCGCCGTAATATATATAGACTTCACTATTCAGGGGGACCAAGCCCTCAGCGTCCTTTTGCAAAGGGATGGCGGCGGAGGGAAAGACCACGTTTGGCACCTGACCGGTGAGTTCATACAGTTCTCTGGGTTCCAGGATGTTGTATTTACTACGGGATAGAGTGATCCAGGGTCGCTCCAGATCATGCAGGGACACTCCGGCCTGATAGATGTTTGCAGATCCGAAGTGGGTGGCCACGCCGTGATAGATGTGCAACCAGCCTGCTTCAGTCTTGAGTGGAGGAGGTCCGCTGCCGATCAGTTCATCCCAATAGTGCGGTCTTCCGGAAAAGACTTCGGCCACATCCTGCCAGATCAGACGATCCTCGCTATGGCTGCAAGTGATGGCAGTGCCTGTCTTTACGCCATCACTACCTTGATAGCGGTTGGGACGTTCAAAGCGGTAGTTTGTGCCTTCCAGCAGCACTCCATTGCGCACGTCAGGTGGGGAAACCAGGGCGATGAAATCAAGGCTTGTGAAGTCTTCGCTCACAAAATATCCCAAAAAGCAACCGGCATCGGTGTCCATGGCGCAAATCACGTCATAAGTATCATTTCCGGGATGTCGGGTGATCCGCGCGTCATAGATGTGGTAAATCCTGTGGGGACAGCGGGATAGTTCGTGATTGGTACGTGGTGGTCGTCCAGCTCAAAGGTCAGGCCATCAGAGGACAGAGCTTTGACAAAGAAGGTCTCTCTGGCGCGATTCTGAACCCGAAGCAACAGCAAAAACTTGCTTTCGTGCATTACGCCACCGGGATTGAAGATGGAGCTAACGTCAATCAGGGCAGGATCTTGAGACATAAGATCCCGGCGTGTGATGACGGGGTTTTTAGGATAGCGTATCAAGGTATCCCTCCAGATCATTTAAACGGGTGAGAAAGCCCTGATAATCAGCATTGGGGTTCCATAGCCGTTCTGCCAGGGCAAAGGCTCGAGGCAACAGCATGGCCTCCAGTTCGGCTTCATTATGGATGTGTTCAGTCCAGAGATTGGCCTGCGCGCCCAGGCAGAGATCAGGACGGCTATAGCTACTTGGATCAAGGCTATAGACATTGGCCAAAGTGCTGATGCCGTGGGCACCGGGGCTGTCTTCGCTCGCTTTCCAATCGAAGTAACAAAGCTGATTGGGGCAAAGGATGTAGGAATTGGAGTTCTCTGCGGCCTTGCTTGCGGCATCCTTTCCGTCACCTCGCCAGACCATCACGATCAGGGATTTGTCGATCCGGCCATCCAGGATTTCGTCCCAACCTATCACGCTTTTACCTTGTTGTGCCAGGCCCTGGGCAAGCTTCAGAAAAAGCCAGCTTTGCAGCTCTTCCTCGTTCTTTAGCTTCAGGTCGCGGATGCGGGATTGACAGTTTGGGCAAGCTTTCCAGCGAGCTTTGGGCGCTTCATCACCACCCAGATGGATGTATTCCGAAGGGAAGAGCTCGGCAATTTCGCTAAGTAACTGGCTAAGAAAGTCCAAGACCTCATCCTTGCCCGCGCAGAGGATATCGTCGAAAATGCCCCAGCTATTGGGAACGCAAAAATCCTGCGGGAAGCAGGCCAAATGCGGATATGCGGCCAGGATGGCCAGCGCGTGACCGGGAAGATCGACCTCAGGGATCACCTCGATGCCCAGATCATCGGCATAGCTCACGATTTCTCGGATTTCATCCTGAGTGTAGAAACCGCCATGCCTGCTGCCATCAGGCTCTACGCGGTATGCGCCCTTTTCACAAAGGGCAGGAAAGAGCTTGCTTTCGATGCGCCAGCCCTGATCATCCGTGAGATGCCAGTGAAACTTGTTTAGCTTCAGAGCGTTCATGATCCTAAGATAGCGCTTAACGCTGGATACACTAAAAAAAGTGACGACTCACATCCAGGTGCAACCCCCGCCAATCGTAAGCAGGATAGTCGATTAGCTCCATGCAGGGGAGAGTGGATTGGCCATTTTTGGTGACGGTAAACACTAATTGTATGAGGCTTTGGATGGCGTAAAGAAAACCGTGGTAGGATTTCGCGCTGAGGGTGATGGCATCCTCTGTGATGGATATCAGGTGCATATCCTTGTGAGATGCGGCCAGACGCGGCATGCTGTGGAAACGGACGAGGCTTTCACCGGTGCAGGGTTCGGGCATCACGCGAAGCCAGGATGCTCCCAGAAGCTGTGCCAGACGCGGATCGGGACAGTTCTCGATCCTCAGTTTTCCCGGTTTGTGGCTCCCAGAAGTGCCATTGCGGACTTCTCTGGGAATAGGGATCATGCTTCCAGCTCCAAGCGCAAGGTAATGATCTCAAAGGGTTTAGCCTCTATCTCTTCATCCGGTGACAGCTCTTGGAAGGCTTCTTCCAGCATATTGCACTTGGTGATTTTGGTGATGGCCTGATGGCATAAGAGCCGATCCGAAGCAGAACAACCCAGAGGCTCAAAGCAGCGCAGGATCAAGCCTTGGCCATCTTCGGCGGGCTTGATTTGCTTGATGATCAATCTGCCTTGGGCAAAGCGGAACAGGCTAAAGGCCGGCAGGATGCTGTCTTTGGCACTCTCACAGGAGATCAAAGCTGTGCCAAAAGCGTCTGCGGTTTCCGCTACGTGGGCTTCGGCGAAGGGCAAAGCATGGCAATAGAAGGCATAGCTGTATTCCTGCGTGCCCAAGTCCGCATGGGGATCAACATCTGCGGGACTGCGTAGCAAGGCCATCTCCATGGTCTTTTCATGCACAGAGTAGCCGTATTTCTCGCAGCAGATCAGGCTGCATCCATGCCTGGCATCAGAGAGATCGATGAAGCCCTGCGCGGGAAACTCGAATCTGGCCCTATCCCATTGATTGCGAGGTTTGGTGGGACGTTGCACGCTGCCCATCTGAACTCCGCAAGTGGCATAATCCACAGCTATATCCGGGCTGAAAGAGAGGCGCAACATCTTGTGATGCTCTTGCCAGTTTACCTTGTGCTGAAAACGCAGCATTGCGTTCACCGGGATTGAGGCTTATGCTTTGGTGAATCTCAGAATTTGCCGATCCTGATGGCGTGGCACACTTCTGACTGCCCGTTCTTCATGCTGAGGGCAGAGATCAGCTCTGTGCTAAGCGCTTTTTGGGGAAGGGTTTCCCGATAGAAGTGGTTGATATCCCAGGCTCCCCAGTTATTGGGTTCATCCTCCCAGAGCAGCAAGAGATTGGATTCTTCTGCCAGCAGTTCGCATTCGCTTTCTTTGTCAAAGATGGAGATCACGCTGCCTGTGGCTGAGATTCTGGCCAGCAGATATTCGTTCTCCAGTTTGATGCAACCGTCCGCGTCAGGACTGATGCTTTCGGGGTGTTCGGGCTGCGTCATCGGTGGGGAATAGGTGAATCCTGCCCCAGCTCAGGGATTCGAGCCTGATCAGTATGTGCAGCAGTCCATCCTGCACATGGTAATCTATTATGCTGCATGCTTCTCCGACGGGAGTAAAGCTATCTTTTGGAACTGGAAACTGTAGCCATTGAGTGTTCTCTCCGGCAGCAGGATTGAAGACCAGATAGCAGCCTTCATCTGCTTTGCCTGCAAGGCTTTCAAGGGATTTGGCGATCAGGCTGTCCAGAGTGCTAAGGTTTTGAGTTCCCATTTCCAGGGCGTCCTTGCAAACAGGGCCGATGGAGCTTCCGGGCAGGATATCGTGGAATTGCAGCAACAGCGTATCTTCCCAGATGCGTTTGAGCAAAGTATCCGCGTCGCCTTCCTTTAAGCTGGGTACTGCACCCAAAGCCAATAGGGTTTCGGCAGTGCGCAGTTTGTTCTCACACAGGTAGTTCTGCTTCTTCATCCGGGCTTGCGTGGTGTATGTGCCACGGTGAAACTCCAGATAGAGTTCGCCATACACCTTGGGTAATAAGGCCGGATCAAGCGTGTCGTAATAGCTCAGGAAATCCTCAGCTTTGGCAAACTTGAACTTCGAGCAGCCTTCGAGGTTTCCCAGACGCAGACCATACTCGATGTGATTGCGGGTGGGCCCGCCACCGCCATCTCCGATGCCATATAGATTCAGAAAGCCATCCGCGAGCTCGGCCTGAGCAAAGCGTGATTCCGTTGCCTGAAAGGCGGAAGGGTTGTTTGAGAAATTGTAGTCATTAGTGGGCAATTGCTGGGCTCTCACCTCGCTGCCATCGATGCCTTGCCAGATGAAAAGGTGGTGAGGGAAGGGGTTGCTCTCGTTCCAGGAAAGCTTTTGGGTCACGAAATGCTCCACCTTGCAGCCCTTCATCAATTGTGGCAGATTGGCGCTGAAACCAAAGCAATCCGGCAACCACAGATAGTTGGGCTCAATCCCGAACTCACGCTTGAAGAAGGCTTTGCCATACATGAACTGACGGATGATGCTCTCGCCCCCGCTGAGATTGGTGTCAAACTCCACCCAGGACGCGCCCTGCACTTCCCATCTACCCAGCTTAACCTGTTGCTTCACTTCGTTATACAAGCCGGGATAGAGCTCTTTCATCCATTGATAGAGCTGCGCTTGCGAAGCTCCGAAGATATACTCCGCATAGCTTTCCAATAGCCTGAGGGCATTGGCAAAGGTTCTGCCACCCTTGCGTTTGGTCTCACGGATAGGCCAGAGCCAGGCCAGATCCAGATGGGCATGTCCCACACTGTAAGCTGTAAGCGCGCTGGCATTAGCAGGACGGCTAAGCAGTTCTTGCGAGATGGCTTTGGCTTCAGAATGTCCCTTGCCTTCGTTCCAGATATTGCAGATGCGGTTTAGGCCATAGAGGATCTTAGCTCTGCGCACGGAGCCTTCGCCCAGGCTTTTGGCTAGATCAAAGAGGATTTCCAGATCGATGTAGAGCTGATAGAGCTCTTCATCATAGGCCACCAGGGAGCATTCTCGCAGTTGGTAGTTTTCCTTGCCACTGCCAAAGAGATCGTTAGCAGCAGCTTCGATCAAGATATCATATTTGGTTCCTGGCACAGCGGAATCCGATAACGGCACAAAATATTTCGCGGCATTGTGATACCAATCCACTTTTGGGGTAAGCCCCTGGAAGGGTGAACCGTCTTTATAGACACAGGCTTCGCCATCGCAATCAAAGAAGAGCCCCACGCGTTTGCCGGCAAGCTGAGGATCGATGGTAGCCTTTACCCTGAACCAGGCACTGCCCCAAGCCTGAGACCATGTTTCTGAAATGGCGATATCCTGCCAGGTTAGTTCGTCCAGAACGAGGATCGGGATCGGACTTGTAGCATTATGCGTGAAGCTGGCTGTCGCGGGATACTTTCTGCCATGCACATTGTCCTTTAAACGCTTGATAAACTTAGCGATGCGTTCCAGGTGGATCTTTTCGTTTTGCATTATTTCTCCATGGGGATCACGATCCCCTTGATAATGATATTTTGGAAGAAGATGAAGATGCCCAAAGTTGGCACTGCCGCAATCACCAGGGCCGCATAGCCCACTCCCGGGCTGGCACGCTGCATGAGCTCGTAGATGTGCACCATCAGAGTCCACATCGAGCGATCCTGGCAAACGATGAAGGCAAAGAGGAAATTGCGGTAAGCCGCGTTGAAAGCGCCCAGAGCGATCACTGCCAGGATCGGTTTGCTGAGAAAGAGCGTAAATTGCCAGAAGAGCCTAAACTCACCGGCACCATCGATGCGCGCGCTCTCGAAGATCTCGGAAGGCAGGCTATCAAAAAAAGCCCTTGAGCAGGAAGATGAAATAGCCGTCAGCAGCAGCAGGCAAGACCAAAGCCCAAAAGGTATTCAGCAGGTTCAAGCGCTTCAGCATCAGGAAGTTCGGGATGCCCATCACCATTGCCGGGAAGGCCATGGTGAGCATAAAAAGCATGATGATCTGATAGCTGTAGCGCGGTTTGAACCTACTCAGAGCGTAGGCAGCCAGGGGATTGATCGTGATGGCAAACAGGATGGAGAGCAAGACATAGATACCGGTATTGCGCAGTGAGCGGGCATCAGCCAGCATCTGATCAAAGGCCATGGCATAGTTGCGCCACATGAACTCTCTACGGATCGCACTCTTGCGTTCTGTGAAAGCATAGTAATCCTGCTCCTGGGCAGGAAAGGGTATATTCGCAAAGCTGCTGTAGCTCGTTCCGGCAGCTTGATTGAAGCTCTCAATATCAGGGTATTGCTCTCTCAGATACTGACGAAAATCCTCAGCGATGCTCTTGATCCTGATCTGCTCCGGGCCGGCAAGATTCTGGATAAAGAAGCTCAGATCTTCCACCAAAGCTCCGCTATCAGGCAACCGCGCAGGGATGGTGATCTCAGAAAAGGACTGATAGTCTGTATTCCAGGTGGTATTCAGCAGTTCCAGACTGCCATACTTTTCCTGCGCCAGCTTCCGAAAAGCGCTTTCCGCTTCTTTCTGCAAGCCCAGATGCTGGATATTCAGCACCTCACGGGCATAGTGCAGCCAGTGTTCGCGCATGGGATCACCCACAGCAGGACAGGAAACCGGCAAAGTGATCTGATCCCAGCTCTCGTAAGCAGTGCCGTGGAATTGGTTAAAGTCCTCCAGGCCATTGACATAGTGCGGGATCAGTACATTGTTCACAAAGCTGCCATCGGGATTGACAAAGAGCCGCATCCAGGGTGGGCTTGCTGCTTTGAACTCTCGAAAACGTCCCAAATACCCATCACTACTGCTCACGAAGTTACGCCGGAAGATCTCTTTTTCTTCCACCACGATCTCTTCCCAGCTAGCCGCTCCGGTATTGTAACGGCGGTTAAAACTCCCCGATGTCATTGTTATTCTCCCTGCGCAAGATACGGCGATATTGCCTTTGCGCCAAGGGATAAACGCCCCGTCCATAGTGCTCTGCCACATAGAAACTATACAGTGAGTAGCTCTGAGGATGTTCAAGCAAAAAGTCCTGCCAATGCTGCCCGATCACAGGGCAGGGATCCGGGGGGTAAACGCACTTCCGCAAAGGATATCCAGCTGCCGGGATAGTTATCCATCAATCTGCTGCTTTCTTCGTTGTAACGGCTTTCCAGGTATTTCTGATACAGGGCTTCGTCATCATAAAAGTAGCGAGGAACCAGGCTCAGTCGCGTGTTGTCCACCGCGCTTTTGAAGGAGGAAGAGATCATCAGCATAAAGGGATAGATCATGGTGATCGCGCCTATCAGCAACACTATATGCAAGATAGTATTGAGCAGGATCACCTTTCGGCTGCGACGTCCCACTTTACCGATGATGCTCATTGGTCACCATCCTTCACCGTGCGAAGCTCCATACGCGATATATATTTGATCTGTAAAACGGTAAAGCCCATCAGCAGCAGGCTCAGCATCCAGGCCATGGTGGTGGCCAGGCCAAACTTCAGATACAGATAGGCTTTTTCAAAGATCAAAAGATCCGCCACGCGGGTAGCTTCATTAGGCCCGCCAAAGGTCATCACCAGGATAAAATCGCTGGATTGCGCGGCCACGATGAAGCCGCGATGAGCTGATGATGATCAAGGCTTTGAGGCTGGGCACAACGATATAGCGTATCTTGGAGATGAATCCCGCGCCATCGATCTCAGCTGCTTCATACAGCTCATTGGGAATATTTTTGAGCGCGGCAAGATAAATCAGGCTACCAGGACCCATGCCGGCCCAGACGCTGGGGATCACCACGCAGAGCATGGCTAGGGATTCGTTCTGAATCCATCTGCTTTTAGGCAGGCCAATGGCCATCAAAATCTGGTTCAAAGCCCCGGCATCCCCGGGATTGTAGAGCAGCTTCCAGAGATAGATCACGATCACCCCACTGATCACCGCGGGCAAATAGTAGATTACACGATAGATCAATTTCCCATGGCTCACTTCTTGCAGCATGATGGCCAGGATGATCGGAGGTACGAAGCCCAAACCAAGAGACAAGCCCATGTAAAACAAGGTTTTGCCCACAGAAGCCCACCACGTGGGGTCGTAGAGCACTTCCGCAAAATTGGCAAAACCGATGAAGGGAGAAGATCCCACCAGATTGTAATCCTGAACCGCCATCACGCTTCCTGAGATCATCGGCACATATTTCCAGACAAAGATGCTGATCACCGCAGGAGCCAGCAACAAGGCAGTCCACGCCATGTATCTGCCGCTCATGCGTTTATTGCTTTTATGTTCCGGACTCAAGATCTTCCACACCCGCCAGAGCGTGAAGAGAAAGGCAAAGATGATCAGAGCTGCCACCACGGCGGCCAGGCGTTCGCGCTTGATTTTCACTTCCTTCGGTAAAGTGCCGATCATCTGGGCATTGGTGCGGGCCTGAGCGTGCTGAGAACAGAGCTGATCCTGGCACGTCTGGCTTCCGGATCAGTGCCAGTCGTCCGGAGAGTTCCAGCCCGATCAGTTCATCCAGAGGATAGGTCATAAACTCATATACTTTCTGGCAGTTATCGCCGTATGGCTCCGGATTGCCTTCGCGCATCGCGGTCTCGAAGGTTTCCAGCCAGCCAATCGGCGCGTAACGCAGATATTCCTCGTAGCCATAACGCTTTAGGAACACAGGGTTTTGCATGCGGCCAAAGCCGTTTTTCGATCATTACTTTGAGGCGGATTTGCCGCGCTTCCTCGCTATCGTAAAAGCGGATATATTTCCAGGCTGCTTCGCGCACTTGCTCCGGATCCCGATCCCCCCACTCCGGCATTATTGGTGATCCCGGCCCCACTGAAGATGCCCATCATGCGGCAATTGATTTCACTGCCACCTTGCCCGGAAGGGCTGCCGGACTGGGCGCGAAGCCGTAGAGATTAGGATCATAGCGTCCACCCATGTTTTGCTGGGAAAGGTAATCCATGCGCATGCCGATCTTGCCATCGCTCCACAGGTGTCCCCAATCCCCATCCCTTTGAGCATAGCCGCGTTGACTCCTGCCACTGGCGTCCTGCCAGGGCTCGGTGGCCAAACGCAGATAATACTCCATGGCGGTGATGCCCGCTGCTGAGGCAAAGCTGGCTCGCCATTGCTCGGTATCAGGGTCATAGACGACGGCGTCCCCACCGGCAGCCCACAAAAAAGGGTAACCAATCATAAGCAGCTTGTGGCCCGATCGCCAAAAACTGTGCCATAAGTCCCTGAAGCAGGATCAGTCAATCGCTTTGCATAATCCAGAAACTCGTCCCAGTCACGCGGTGGAACATTCGGATTCAAACCCACCTTTTTGAAGAGATCCTTGCGATACATCAGCACGCGCACCAGAGTCTCATAGGGCAAAGCCCAGACCCGCTCTTGCTGATCCCCCTTCTTTTTGCGGCGAATCACCTGCCACACAGGCTTTTCCACGCGCAAGTCCATCGCTTCATCGCTTTCGTGACGGATGAATTCATCCAGGGGATAGAGCAGATTGTTTTGGATGTAAGTATCGCTTTGGCGGAAGTTTACATACAGGATGTCCGGAGCCACACCACCGGCAATCGCCAAAAGCGGTCCGGAATCCAGATCCATGCCCTCGATCTTGATGCCGGAAAAGGCCTGAAGCTCGATCTCTGGATACTTTTCCCGAAAAGCTGCCACCACTGCCAGGTTTGCCTTGCTATAGGCATCGGTATGCCGCGGATCGGGAAGTTCAAACACCTTGATTACTATTGGTTTAGCAGACGCAGAGAGATAGCCCGCGTTGAGGCTAAATAGGAGACATAAAACCAGAATCAAGCGCTGTTTCATCACTTGGCCAAGCCAATTGAGCCAAAGCCTTTTGTCAAGCACGAAAAGCGGGAGATTCAGTACAGGCGGTCGCGTACCGCCTATTGCCCTTACCACGAATGATCACGAATGAAAGATCACGAATGGGCACGAATGGTGGGGTTACAGAGCTCGAGGCCTGCACCAATTGTGGAAGTGGCATCTTGCCGCTGCAGAGTGGACGCGACATCTTGTCGCACAAAACCAAAGGTCAAGATGACGTTTCCACCATCAAACGTCAAGATGACGTTTCCACCATCAAAGGTCAGGATGACGTTTCCACCATGTTTCGTCTTTGTTTTAGTCCTTGCTTACTCCATGATTCCCTCATAATATGAGGAGAATATGAGGTAAACCAAGGCCAAGCATGGCTTCAATCATGAGGCAGACCGGGGTAGCGGGACAGGCAACCAATCCACGTCTCTTTTGATAAAACTCTGATCATCGAAAACAACTTGACAATATTCTCTGGATATATACAGTTGCAATTATCCCAAAGCTATCACGCGCAGGATAGCCGGGAAGCAGGTCATCTCTTGCTCAAGGGAGGTATCAGATGAAAGCGAAGTTCAGAATATTGTGCAGCATCCTCTTGCTGACTTTAATCGGCATTTCCGGGAACAGCTGTGACAATCGTGGCATCCTGGCCAGGATCAATCGTGACGGCATGGATTTCAAGGTGCTGAGAAATATCAACATTACAAACGATTTTTTGTATGGAGAGTCCTCAGATTTCCATGGATTTTGTGCCATGCCCACAGAGCGGGTCTTGCTTCGTTTTTCAAACTATTTTGAGATTATCGATTTTCAGGGCAGACTGCGCTATACGGAAGATACCTGGCTCCGAAATACTCCTGTCATATCCCGCGATGGGAACTATGGCTTTCATGGCCAACACAAGTTTTTCCTAAACGACGATCCGGCGCAGGAAAAAAGTGATTCCTGACGAAGTGTTTAGCGGTCGAAACCTGATGAATGTCTCAGACGATAATCGCTATTGGTGCCTGCTTCGCTACAGCGGAAGCACCAGCCCAGAAGTCCTGATCTGGGATGATCAAAATCAGAACCATCAAATCCTGACGATCGAAAATGCCGACTATAACACCAGAGCCCTTTTTGCTGCCTCAAAAGGGAAAATCTTTTACAATCGGATGGGTTCCATCTACGCGATCAATCCGGATGGCAGCGGCTGGCACAGCATCCTGATGGGTCAAAGTACATGGCAATATACCGTTTCCCGGCTGATCGAAAGCGAAAATATCCTGCTCTTCAATGAGCGGACAACCGGACTTAACAGCCTGTGCAAGATGGATCTGGATACCCATGAAGTGCAAGTATTGGCAGATGATGTAGTCAGCTATGATTATGCTGCATATAGCAAGGAATTATACTACATAGCAAACAGCACGGTGTGGTGCTATAATCTGGAATCGGGCTTGCGCCGACGCGTGTATCAGGGTAAAAAAACACAGTTTCGCCCTCAGCCATGGCATCGCTTGCAGCTGGGATGGGGACTATCTGTTTTTGGCTGGGAAAGTGCCCAAATAGGGAGATGATTCGAGTTTCAGGAAAGCCCATAGGATTCGACACGTCTCGTGTCGAGCGAGGCCGACATAGGATTCGACACGTCCTCGTGTCGACGGAACGATTTCCGTTAAAGTAAGCGACTCCGTCGCTTGTGCAGACGAGACGTCTGCAATCCTATCCCTCCGCTTTCATGGTCGGTGGCGAAAGCTGGCTTTCTGTTAAGTTTAGATTGTGGAGATATACCACAGTACAGGCGGTCGCGGTACCGCCTAAGCTATATTAATTAAATGGCGCTTCAGGCGAGCGCCACTACCGAGAGCGCACTACGAACACACCTCGCTTTCTCCTGAAGCTCCCAAGAGTCACTCAAAGGCCTCCTGAGCCCCACTCAAGAGGACTTCAGGAGACTTTCAGGTGGCGTTCAAGCCAGCAGAGGGCTGGGGATTGGGTCAAGTTGAGATCATGTGGCAGTCATAGGCAGCCTGAAGGAAGTAGTTGACACAAATCACGGATTCGGGAGCCTTTACCTTGAACCTGAAGATTTTGGAGAAAAAATGCTTATAAATGGAACACAATACCGTTCAGTGTGGTTTGAACATGGCCGCCTGAAGATGATAGATCAGAACAAACTGCCGCTGGAATTTGGCATCAAAGAATACGCAAATTACCTGGAAGTAGCAGCTGCAATTCGAGAAATGACGGTGCGCGGAGCTCCTGCCATCGGAGCCGCAGGCGCATTTGGCATGGCTTTGGCAGCGCTTTCTGCTCCGGATGAGAAGTTTCGCAGCTATCTCAGAAGCGCGCGCGATGAGCTGATTTCCACGCGCCCCACCGCTGTTGATCTGTCCATCGGAGTGAATTATGTGTATGAAAGCGCGCTGAAGTTTATTCCCGATCTGCCCCACGCGCGTCAGGTGAGTGTGTTGGCAGCCAATGAGTTTGCCAATAAAAGCGCGGATGATTGCCTGGACTTGGGAGTCGTGGGCGCTGCGATCATTCCGGATGGAGCGCGCATCCTTACCCATTGCAATGCCGGAGCTTTGGCCACTGTGGATCATGGCACAGCGCTTTCGGTGATCCGGCAAGCGCATAAACAGGGCAAAAACATCTTTGTGTATGTGGACGAGACCCGTCCCCGCTTTCAGGGCGCGCGTTTGACCGCCTATGAACTGGAGCAGGAAGGCATTCCGCATGCCATTATCACTGATTCCGCGGCCGGTTTCTATTTCTGGAAATCTGAGATCGATGTGGTGATCACCGGAGCTGATCGCGTGTGCCTTAATGGCGATATTGCCAATAAGATAGGCACATACGAGAAGGCTGTGCTGGCCCATGTGCACGAAGTGCCATTTTACATCGCGGCTCCGGATAGCACTTTCGATTTTAACTGCGCCAAAGGCGAGGACATCCCCATCGAGATCCGGGATGAAGACGAGATCAAACGCATCAATGGCAGCTACCTGGCCAATCCGGGTTCTCCTGCTTTGAATCCTTCTTTTGACATCACGCCGGCTAAGTATATCACCGGAATCATCACTCCCAAAGGGATCTTTGATCCGGCTGAGGCCGCGCAGAAGGTGCAACTATGATCATTTGTGACGTTCTGCTCACGGGCGGTAGCTATGTCACCATGGACGCGGGTTTCCGCATTCTGGAAGATCACGATCTGGCCGTCAAAGATGGCAAGATTCTGGATATCTTTCCTACCGGAAGCAAGGATTATCACGCAGCGGAAGAAATCGATGCTACCAATTGCCTGATCACACCAGGCTTCATTAACGCCCACACGCATATGCCGATGACCTATTTCCGAGGCTTGGCGGATGATCTGCCTTTGGAGAAATGGTTGCAGGAATACATCTGGCCTCTGGAAGCCAGGATGATCTCTACTGACTTCGTCTATGACGCGTCACTGCATGCTGCAACTGAAATGCTGATGCATGGCATCACGCTGGCCAATGACATGTATTTTCACATGGGGCAGATAGCTGAAGCATCGATCAAAGCCGGCATGCGGGTGATCGTGAGCGAAGCGATTATCGGACATAACTTTAAGGGAGCTTTGACGGAAATCGGATCGAAGGTTCAGACTTTCAAAGATCAATATGCGAACCAAGCTTTGGTGGATTGCTGTTTGGCTCCGCATGCCATTTATACCTGCTCCCGGGAGATATTGGAGGCTTGTGTCAAAGCTGCGTCCAGGCATGATTTGCTGCTGCATATGCATCTCAGTGAAAACACGCCAGGAACGGGATAACTGTCTGCAAGAGCATGGTTTATTGCCCATGCAATACCTGCATCAGCTTGGGTTTACAGAGCGAAGATGCGTCTTCGCGCATGGAGTATGGCTGAGCGAGGAAGAGCTGGATTTGATGGCGGGAACATCATGCAGCATAGCGGTTTGCACGGATAGCAATCTCAAACTAAGCAGTGGGATTTTGCCTCTGAAAGCCATCAGGGAACGAGGTATCAAGTCCGTGATGGCCACCGATGGCGTGGCCAGCAACAACAATCTGGACATCCTGCAAGAGCTGAGTACCACCGCAAAACTGCACAAAGCAGTAGCCGAAGACCCGGAGTTTCTGCCTGCCCGTGAGGCCTTTGCCATGCTCACCATCGATGCCGCCAGAGCTTTGGGCAAGGACGATCAGTTGGGTAGCCTGGAAGTGGGGAAAGCGGCCGATCTCTGCATTATTGACATGGGTTGCCTGCAAAGTCATCCGCTGTATAACCCTTATTCCCACTTGGTTTATGCTGTGTCCTCCAGCCAGATCCGGGATGTATTGGTGGCAGGGAGAATTGTTGTGCAAAACCATCAACCCCTCTTCATCGATCCTGCGGCATTGATCGATAAGGCTAAATACTGGAAAAACAAGATATTAAGCGAGATAAGATAGTGAAAGCGATAAGCAATAAACGAGCTCTATTTGAGTATTACGTGATCCAAAAGATCGAAGCCGGCATCTCCCTCAAAGGCAGTGAGATCAAGTCCATCCGCAGCGGCAAGCTGAACTTCAAGGATAGCTATGCCCGGATTGTAGATGGCGAATGCATCCTGATGAACTTCCACATTTCACCCTGGGAAAAGGCTTCTTACCAGAACCATGACCCGGAACGCCCGCGCAAACTGCTGCTGCATAAACACGAGATCCGTCGCCTTAAAGCCAAGGTGGAAGAACAGGGCATGACCCTGATCCCGATGGATATCTATATCAATGAGCAGGGCAAGTGCAAGCTCACCATCGCCTGGCCAAGGGCAAAAAGGTCTATGACAAACGGGATACCCTGCAAAAAAAGGATCGTGCCAGAGAGAAGGAAAGGGAGATGAAATAGGTTTCAGGTTTCAGGTGGCAGGTGGCAGGTTGTAGGTAGTAGGTAGTTAGTAAAGGAGTATGGGATGATTGAGAATTACAAGGATTTAATAGTTTGGCAGTAAGCAATGGATTTGGCAGATGAAGTTTATCGGCTTACAAAGGCATTTTCCTCACGAGGAAAAGTACGCTTTAACCGATCAGTTGCACAGAGCGGTGGTGTCAATCCCTTCAAACATTGCTGAAGGCAAGGGGCGAACAAGCCTGGCTGAGTATCTGCACTTTTTGAGTATCGCCAAAGGTTCTCTATACGAAGTAGAAACTCAGTTGCTTTTGGCAATCAGGTTTGCCTATATCTCGAAAGAAAGAGCTCAAAAGGCACTGGACTTACGGGAAGAAATCAGCAAGATGCTCTCTGCATTGATTACAAAACTGCGCCAATCCATACAACCCTGACCCCCCTGCAACCTGCCACCTGCCACCTGAAACCTGCTACCTGCCACCTGAAACCTGCTACCTGCCACCTGAAACCTGCACCCTAATCCCAGCCGAATGCGAGGAATACTCCGGGGCATAAAGGCATTGAATGGAGGAGATGCCATTGGAGAAATCGCCTTTTTGCATAACTCGCAGGGCATATTCAAAGACGTAAGTTCCTTTGGGCAGGCTTTCGATGAAGAAATTGGTGGCGGCATCGCCGGTGGCTTCATAATACCAGAGGCCATCCTGGCGTTTGTATCCGGAGAGCACATTTATCGGTTCAAAGCCGGAACTGCGCATGTCTTTGAGATGCAGATATTCCATATCCCGATCCGTTCTGAGCTCGATTCGCACCACCACTTTATCCCCCACTTGCAGCCTGTTGCCATCATGCACGAGGTCTAGCACGGGCCCGCTGTCGCTGAGACGTTCTTTGAAAAGCGCTTTCTTCAGGCTAAGGGGAGTTTCAGCAGCAGTGATCTTATCCAGATCTTCAAAGTATTGCCAATACATCGCGCCCCAGGCCGGGCCCTGATTGGGATTACTGATCTTGATGTCCGCTTTCAGGGTGGTGACTTCAGCTGCCGGCCAAACCTGCTTGAAATATCCGGTGCCGGCTTCAGGATTGGGTGTATTTCGCCCTTGTGGCTTGCTAACTGCTTCGCCGTTGATAGTGGATTCAGGGATTTTCATGCCCCCCCGTCCGGTTATCGAGCTTCCCATGGGCAACCCAGATGTCCACCGGAAGCGCATCTGTCAGCCAATCCGTACCGTGCATCAACATGGCAAAGCACGCGTCAGCAGTGGCTTTGTGGTTACCCCAATTGTTGGTTTGCTTGTTTTTGAGCAGCCACAAGCGCAGGCCGTCCACACTCTTGGTATCTCCAGTAATTTCGGAAAAGGTTTCGATAAGGATCGTTTGCCTGAGGATGGGTGATTGATACCAATACCATCCACTTTCAGCTTTCCAATACATACCCAGTTCCTCATCATACAGCGCGTTCTCTTTCAAGGCTTTCACGATGCGGATGGCGGTGGCGCTCTCATCCAAGCGATTCAGAGCAAGGGCGATGGCACCCCAGGCATAGAAGTTCTGGCCTTGCCAGTGCTTTTTTGCCTGATCGATAAAGTAATCCACCGCCTCGCGGGATTCCGCTTTGATGGGATTATCGCTAAAGAATGAGCGGGTGTAAAGATACTGAATATCCATGTAGCTCAGGTTGTTACGCTTCAGCATCTTGTGTTCTTTCAGGTAGTCATAGCGTTTCTTGATTTCGGTGTCCAGATAGGGCAGCGCTTTATTTAGCATGGCCGCAATCCTGGGGGCTTGACCCATGTTGCTCACATCTTTGCTCTTAAGCCGGCCAAAGCCTTGCACGATGTTTTGCGTGGTCCAATATGAATCCCGACCAGTAGGAAACCAGGGCCAGGCGCCTGAGGTATTTTGGTGCTTTTCCAGAATGCTCAGAATGGCGTTATATTCCGCGCTGATGTTGTTCGTATCAAAGAGCATACCGATTCTCTGCTTTTGCTCGCTTTCGCTTTGAGCCTCACGCAGCCAGGGGCTTTCCTGCAGCATAATGGATTTGAATTCCTGGTTCTTTTCCAGATTGGAAAGCAGGGCCGGGCTGCCTTCCTGGTTTCTCCAATCTTCAAAGACGCGTTTGTAGATGGGATTGGAGTTCACGATGTGCGAGGCCATGGTGTTTGCATACAACCTGTAGAAGGTTTCATCCAGGCTGTCATGGCACTTTTCCATCAGATAGGGCAAGGCCTGCACGGCATACCAGGTGGGGTTTGAAGTGTACTCCAAACTGAGGGCATGGTGGCTCAACGTGTTAGAAGAAGCAGAGTTTTTGAGCTTCTCAAAGCTGTAGTTTTTGGTGCTTTTGCCACCTACGGGCAAAGGCAGGCTTTCGGTTACCAGCATGCGGTTGGCCAGAATGGGCAAGGTGTGCTCCTCACCATCCGTGAAATCTCCGCTTTTGGCCAGAACTTTGAAGCTGACGGCGTAGAGCGCGTAGGGGATTTTCAAGTCCCAATTTACCACCGTGCTCTCGCCTTTTTTGAGGCTGAAGGTCTGCACGGCATTATTAAGGTTGAAAAGCGAATCAAGCGCTTTTCCGGTAAAGGGATCGAAGAGCTGCAAGAGGCACTGCCCGCTGTGCTGCTCATCATCCATAATGGATATCTTGGCCGAAAGCGTGATGCTGTCTCCCTGGCGCAAAAAGCGGGGAGGATTGGAGCTTACCATCAATGGTTTTTGCGTGAGGGTGTTGTTTTGGCTGTGACCGGTTCTCAAACTGTCCGCGATGGCAAAGGCCCGGAACTTCCAGCGGGTGAGGCTTTCGGGCACGGTGAAGGTAAAGCTTACTTCGCCATTTTCATCCGTGTGGAGCTTGGGATAAAAGAAAGCAGTTTCGGCAAAATTGCTGCGTGGGGCGATTGAGCTGATGTTGGAGGCTTTTGCTGTGAAATCAGCATGTGTGATCCCGGCCTGAAGAGAAACTATATTTCCGGTACTTGAGAGGGAGGGCTGACCCCCTAAATCCATTGACGAATGTACACGCACCCTACTGTCACCGTAGAATTCGGTATGGGTGCTGATCTCCGAAGCAGATAGTTTGCCATAAAACTCGTAATTATGGCTCAAAACCCCATAATAATGCCAGTTCATCCGTGGAATAGTACGATATTGATATCCTCTTATATCAACCCATTTATTAGGCGAGCCATTAACATTTTTGGTGAAGCCCGGTGCTATCCAGCCTTGATCTTTGCTTCTTTGACCATAGACAAGATTGGGCCAGGTCATCTCGTAAAAGGCATCCAGAGACGCATCATACATGGAGGCCAGCACTTCCGCGCTCACGTTTTTGCCTTTGTGATCCCGTATCTTCAGTCGCCACTCTTCCTCTTGACCGGGAAGCAGTTTATCACGGAAAGTAAGGTATTCGATCTTGAGCTCTTTATTAGTCCAGGGAACGGTGATTTGCTGACTGCGCTGATACAGGCGGCCATCTTTGATAAAGGTGAAATGCAGGAAGAAATTGCCACGGTCGGCCTCTGCAACTGGGACGCGGAGGAGCTGCTGTTCCCGGTTCAGATTCAGAATTCTGCTTTCCACGATTTGATGGTTCTTTTCCACTTCAAAGATCACGCGCACATTGTCATAGCTGCTTCCGATCAGCACTTGCGCCTCTTCTCCCGGTTCACAGAGCACTTTGATGGGCACGAAGTACTCTGCCATGGGATGGGGCAATGCTTTTGCTTTGGAATCAAACACGTTGAAGTATTGGATCTCTTTGTAGTCCTTGCCCTTGTGGGATGCTGCTATTTCCAGACGATAGCTTCCGGCCGGCCAGGCGCTCAGGCTCTTGATCCCGATCACGCTTTGGGTGGGAGCGTTGAATGCTGCGGAATATACCTCTCTGGCCACCTCGCGCTTTTCCAAGGCGTCTTCATTGCCATAGATGGAGGTGGGGAATGCTTTGCGGAACTCGGATCGGGATAGATAGTTACGGTTTGGCGCGTTCCAGAGACGGCTTTTCTGGATGTGATCCGGATGCTTGAGCAGGTAGATACTCAGCTTTCCCTCGCTGGCGATGGGCTCTTCGTTGATGTTCTTGCTGCTGATGGCCAGTTGCAGGCCGGGGCCTTGTTTATCGATGTATTCGGGAACATCCGTGCTCAGGATGAGCTCCCTTTCCCCGATGTTCAAGCTCAGACTGCCACTGCGGGTTTCGCCATTGAGATCGGTAACCACAGCCTCTATCTTGTAGCTATAAAAAGGGGCTGTATTTGGGTAGATTATCGGGATCGCCCTCTGCGAAAAAGGTGATCGTAAAGCTGCCATCTGCGTTGGTGACAGCATTGCCACCCAGAATCTCTTTTTCAGCAGTTTCCGGCTTTGAGCCCCACCACCAACGCCAGTGGGGATATTTTGCTTGGCGACTGACGCGGTATTGCACATTGGCATTATTGATGGCTATGCCGGCATAGGACATCGCGTGACCTTCCAGAGTTACCTGTGAACCAAGGGAGTAGCTGTGTGTAGGCTGGGCCAGGCTAACTTCAAAGCTGGGTCTTTTATATTCTTCCACCTTGATTTCGATGAAGCCGTTGCTTCGTTTATTGTTGCTAAACACTCCGTTAGCACCGATAGTCCAGGTTCCAGTTCGGCGATCTTTCGGGATCACAAAAGAAGCGTCAAAGCTGCCGTATTCGCTAATGGAAATGTTCTTCAGATTACTCACCGGTTGGCGGTTCACATCCTGTAAAAATAGGTATACGCTACCGCCAAGGTTTATGGGATGCGAGATTTCACCATCAGAATCATGGAAAACACCTTTCA
>JAJOKA010000002.1 GCA_021206555.1 Candidatus Cloacimonadota bacterium
TTTGGTAGATCGTCCTTTGAAACTCCGGTTTTCAGTTCTATGAGATATGGATTGTGGTCAGCATCATAACCAAACAGGTCAATGCAATTACCTCTTTTTTGTCCGGTTTGTAATGGTACTTCATAACCAATGAGCCTTATATCCTTCTGTAATTCACGAGAATACATGAGTTTAACAGCTCCCACCAGATACAGATCGTTGCGGAGGCGTGCTTCGCTTCCTGCTCTGGGGCGTACTACGACCATGCATGGTTAGCAGCCTGAAATGACTTTGTCTTTGTGCCATGTTTCTTTCTCCTTTTTGTCTTTTCAGTTTTATAACAACTGAGTACTTCTTTTTTAACAATTTTACATGCTCTTGGACATCTGGATTATTTGTCAAGCTCCAATTTTCCCACAGTTGATTGAAGCTCAAGCTGTGGAAGTGTACATCCCCGGACCCGGCTACACGATCAGCAAAATCCTTAAGTTCTTTCTCATGTGTGGAAAATGGCCGGATCTGCCGCCAGTCATCATTTTCCGGATGCCAGTATAGATACAAAAGATGCTTCTCTGCTTTGCCCGAATTGGCTACTCCGAAATAGTGCCTTAGCATCTGCGTCGCATCAAAGAATCGATAATTGCCTACCCCTTTTGAGTTTCTTAGGTGATCCATCGCCTTAACCCAAGGTGAATCAAGCTCCAGTTCGTCCGCCAGCCTTTTGTAAGCATTATGTAGAGTGTGATTGCTCGAGCCCCCGCCGTTGTATTCACAGAATTTACACTCTATAGCCAAGACCGTATCATCACTTTCCAGCCAAACATCCAGATTGGGATGCTTCAGGGCATGGGGGATGGCTGTGGTGGCGATGTGCTCAAATGTCATAGTATTAAATCCGGAAAGCAGACACGAGCCCAAGTCAATCTCTAACTGCCTGATCCGTGCTTTCCAAGGCGCGAAGGTGCTGACAGCCAAGGCAGCGGAAGAAGTTATTGAATTGAACTTCGGGGCCATACCTGAGGGGTTACTCAGCTCACCACCATCTCCATGGATCAGATCGGAGCAGAACATGTCTGCAGTGACTCCATTGACTACATTGTTAGTAAAGCTTGCACAATAAACATGCTTCAGATTCACGTCATGCGGCACATTTTGATACACCTCACCATTGATCTGTTTCAGAATTAATGCCGCTTCCACCATCTTGCGGTTGAGACTTTTTGATTCTTTCATAGTATGTTCCTCCTTTAGAAACCGATACTCTTGCTGTTGTTTGCCGTCCAGGGCTGTTCCAGAGCGGCATACTTGATGATATCTTCCAGCTTGAGCAGTTTATCCTCGCCCTCGCGGTTGATGGCTTCCAGGCAAGCGTTTTGCACCAGAAGGGCGATCTGAGCGCCGCTAAAGCGATATTGCTGAGCGAGTTGCGCGGTATCGATCTGGCTTGCTCCGGGGATATCCGGCTTCAGATACAACTGCCAGAGTTTGCGTCGGCAATCCGGATCGGGAAGCCTGAACTTCAGCTTCAGATCAAATCTGCGAAAGAAGGCTTCATCCATATTGGCTTCAAGGTTCGTGGTCAGGATCAGGATGCCGGGGAAGGTCTCAAGCTCTTCCAGGATAATGCTTTGGATGCTGTTTTCGATAGCACCGCAGGTGGAATCGCTCTGAACTCGGGCATGGACGAGCTGATCTGCTTCATTGAGCAAGAAAACTGGTGGATTTGGCTGCTCAAGGGCTATCTGCCGCATCTCGGTGAAGGCTTTCTTGACCAGCTTTTCCGTTTCTCCATAGTATTTATTGCGGAGTTGAGGCACATTGATCTGCAGCAGTTCCTTTCCCAATTCATGAGCCAGAGCTGACGCGCACATGGTTTTTCCCGTGCCCGGCGCGCCATAGAGCAGGATGACAGATCCGGCTTTGGTCTTCATGAAACCCCAAGTGTTCAGCTCTTCCTGCCTTTCCCGCAGGCACTTATTGATGATGGTTTTGAGCAGGCTTTTATCCTCTTCCGGAATGATCAGATTTGCCAGGCCAGGGCCGGTGGCGCACTTTTGGAAGAAGATGCCATGCTTTTTAGCCTCTGCTTTTTGACTGTCCTTTTGCCCCACAGCCAAGCAGTTGCAGAATTTCATCGGGATACAGTGACCCCGCAGATGGGGCCGCGGCGATACTGAGGCTCTTTGACCAGGATGGCTTCGGAAAGCAGCAGTGAGTCCTGATCCAGCTCTTTTTGCACCTTCCATCTTTGCCGGGGATTTGGGGCCAGAGCGTGGACAATGTCCCTCTCATCCAGGCAATCATCCCCATACAGCTGATGATACCAGGTTAACAGCAGCAGCGCTAAGTGACACTCCTGCAAAGAGTATTTGATAGTGATGGCTTTGATCCCCAGATGGGGTGGAGCGGCATCAATCCTTGCGCAGAGCAAGCTCAGGGTAGCACTCAGGATGGGGTATTCCGGAGGCGAATTGCGGCAGCCAAGTTCGCCGAAGCTATTGTAACACAGGTCAAAGATGAGGCGCAGATCCTCCAGGAAATCCTGATCATTGCACCATTCTGACTTCAGATTTCGCTGCAACTCAAGGGGCAGATCTCGTCCCATAATCTTCAGTAGCAGGCTTTTGCTGAGAGTGTATTCCGCGGATTGCAAGAGCAGGGGATTGAGATAGTAATCTCCACTCATCCTATCATAGAAGTTCAGGATGTTTCGCTCCAGAAGGCTGAGGATGAAGTCTCCGCAAGCTGAAACATCATAGTTGTCCAGTTTGGCGTGGGCGCAGATGCTCTGAAAGCTGCTGCCCCGCTGAGGAAATTCCAGATGAAATAGCCAAAGATCGGTGATTACCCACACATCTTTGGTTGATAGCGCGTAATCCCGAAACTGCGGATGCCGGATCAAGCGCCGGATGCTCTTATGCTGTTTGCTGTCTCTGGTAGAGGCATTCTTGCTTTGGGCTTCCGCGCCTTTGTCTTTTGTGGATTGCTCAGGCTTAGCTGACATGTTGCCCACTCTGAGCTCAATCAGATCCTTCAATATTTCCACTACATTTTTGCCCTCTTGTTTCATGATTGTCTCCCTTGTAAAATGGTATCCCAATATGTGAGGCCATACACATCGTATTGCCTGTGATAGGCAGTTTTGCCACTCAATACCAGTTTTGTTATGGCCTTGAAGCTCTCTTTGATGGCGGGGTCTTCGATCTGTTTGGATAGTTCCCGCGCGTCCCGATCGCTGAGCGGGGCATAGCGGGAAGCGGTGGTAAAATAGTTTGATCTGCGATTCTCTATTTGGTCTCCACGCGTGGTGCTCACCTGCATTCGGCCGGTATAGACCATGTGGCCAAAGCACTCCATCACCACCTTGATCATATAGCCGATCATCTGTTTACGCTTGATCATAGAGGGGTCGCTCTGGGGTGGATAGCTTTCCTCCAGTTGCCTGCCCAGGCTCTCGGCCGCGGTGCGCTCAATCTCTGTGGCAGCCAGCATTCTGATGATGTTTTCTCTTGCGGTGATGAGCTTCCATATAGCCCCGGCATCGGTATCATTCCTGGAAAGCATGGCCGAGAGCCGGGGACTGAAAAGGTGCAAAGGCAAAGGGTAATCATCCGATAACGCGAAGGGGTAAGCTCCCGAAGGATACAATTCTTCGGCCTTGCGGGCGATCTCTGCCACATTGTCTGTAGCATAAGCGACAGCGGCCCGATGCAGCACGCTGAGTTTAGTTAAGTTCAAATCTATCATGTTCACACTCCTTGATAACATACGTGTGTATAGGGCACATCTTGTCAAGAGAAATCTTCCTTAGCTATACGAGATATCCGCCATTTACCCAGTCTATCATATTGAAAGACAAGAGACAAGAAGGACTTGGAAAAAATCGTGAACTGATGTGGAGGGGATAAGATTCCGGCCATGAAGGGCATTTTTTGGCGAAGGATTGCGGATATCTCCCATAGGATTGCAGACCTCTCGTCTGCACATGCAGCTTGAGCTGCTTGCTTTTTTAACAGAACTTCGTTCCGTCTCGACACGACCGGGGTCCCCAAGGCGGAGCAAAGCGAAGTCTTGGGGTGGAACAGACGTGTCGAATCCTGTGGCTTTCCTGTTATATGCCGTCCCGCTGGGACTCTGCACGGTCCTTCGAACACGATCATGCTATCTAAACCCCAATGAAAGGGCTTTCACCACAGTGAATGAAAACCGGGTGAGGATTGCAGACGTCCTCGTCTGCACAAGCAGCGAAGCTGCTTTCTTTTCTCGGCCTGCGGCCTCGCTCGA
>JAJOKA010000088.1 GCA_021206555.1 Candidatus Cloacimonadota bacterium
GTCCGGAATCCCTGCCCGGCTTTATGGAACCTAAACCGATGGTCTATAGCGGCATCTTCCCCATCAATGGTGAAGACTATGAAAACCTGGTGGATTCCATTGCCAAACTCAAGCTCAATGATGCCTCGCTGATCTATGAAAAAGAAAGCTCAGCTGCGTTGGGTTATGGCTTCCGTTGCGGTTTTTTGGGCATGCTGCATCTGGAAATCGTGAAAGAACGGCTGGCTCGCGAATATAATATCCCGATCATCGCCACCACGCCCAGTGTCCGCTTCATGATCACGCTCAAAAACGGCAGCGTGGTCGAAGTACACAACCCCATCGATTTCCCTGACCCTTCCAATATCGAGAAAATCGAAGAGCCCTATATGGAGACCGAGATCATCGTTCCCACGGACTATATCGGCAACATCATGCGCCTGGCTCAGGAAACGCCGTGGGATTCAAAGAACATGCAATACATCGATGAAAAACGAGTGGCCTTGCACTATGAAATGCCCTTGATCGAGATTATCTTTGACTTCTATGACAAACTCAAGACTGTTTCCCGCGGATATGCCTCGCTGGATTATGCCTTCCTGGATTTCCGGGTATCGCAGGTGGTGAAAGTGGACATCCTGATCAATGGCGAAAAGGTTGATGCCATGAGCTTTATCTGCCATGTGGACAAAGCCCACAACTGGGGCAAGAGCGTAACCGACACGCTCTCGGATGTGATTCCCAGACATATGTTTAAGATCGCCTTGCAGGCTTCAATCGGGGCCAAGATCATCGCTCGCAGCACCATCAATGCCATGCGTAAGGATGTGTTGGCCAAGTGTTATGGCGGAGACGTGAGCCGGAAACGTAAGCTCTTGGAAAAGCAGAAAGAAGGCAAGAAAAAGATGAAGGAAATCGGCAATGTGACTGTGCCTCAGGAAGCCTTCCTGGCGGTGCTGAAGGCCGATCGGGACTAAAAGCTGCATGAAGAATCGGCTTGCAACGCTGCTGTTTTTGCTTGTGAGCCTGCAAGCCTTTGCTCTGAGTATCGGCAAAATCAGTTTTCAAGCAGATTTTGCCGTGTCCGAAACCGAACTGCTGGAGGCCTCCGGTCTCAAACCCGGTGAGGAGTATCATCCTGAACGCGTAAGCGATGCTATCGCTGCCATGCAAAAGTACTTGATCGCCAAAGGTGAATACTACGTCAAAATCCCCAATCCTGAGCTTATTGCTTCAGACGACGAGAGTCTGAGCCTCGTCTTCAGCCTTATGAGCATGATGCCAGGCTCCCGGGTCAGGCTCCGCTACATTGGGCTCAGACACTTTTCTGAGTCCACATTGCATGCTTTGGTTTACAGTTCAGATCAAAGCAGCTATGCTCTGGCGGAATTACCCATGTATATGCAGCGGGTATCAGATATCTATCAGGATCGGGGCTATCTCTTTGCCAGAGTAGAGCTTGATTCTCTGGTAGCGGGAGAGGAACCCACTGCCTGGATCAGAGTGCAGGAAGGCAATATCTTCAGCCCCAAACGCTTCCATTTCCGTGGCAACAAGATCACTCGCGAAAGCACCATCCTGAAGACCAGTGGACTGCTGGGGCAAAGCATCATCACTCCGGCCAAGCTGCAACAGGCCGAACAAAACCTGCGCTCAAGGCCCTACATCAGTTCCAGCAGAATCCTGCCTGTGGATGATGAAAGCCTTTTGATCGAGATCACCGAAGGACGCATGACCTATCTGGAAGGCCTTTTGGGGATCAGTGAGGATGCTGGAACGCGGAGGATCTCAGGACTGCTGAATATCGACTTTCAGAATCTTTGGGGCAGCGATCGTGGGATCAAGCTCTATTGGCGCAGCAATCCCAATCAATACTCCGAGCTGAAGTTTCGCTATCATGAGTCCGGATTACCCTCTCTGCCATTGGCAGCTGATCTGGAGCTGGCTCGCAGCACTCAGGATTCCTTGTGGATTTTGAGCAGTGTGGGCGCGGAGCTTTACTACAAAACCCTTTATCAAAAGTTTGGCATCAGTGGCTCCGGAAGAACTGTGCTACCCGGTTCCGGCAGTTCAATAGTAGAGCAAAGCAGATCACAGAGGCTGGGCGCGTTTTGGACTTACCAAAGCACCCTGGGGGAACGGATCCCTACTAATGGGGTGCAACTAAACGCGGCATATCACTATATCTTCAATCAGGGGCCGAATAACGGAGCCCTGGAGGCCGGCACCAAGCTGTACAAGCCATTAAAAGGCCGATTGATTGGGCATTTGGGGCTGAACTATCGCTCTTTTGAAAAGCATGACGTGGCAGAATATGATCTGTATCGCATGGGTGGGTTTCGCAGCCTGCGCGGCTTCAGAGAGGACGAATTTAAAAGCTGGCGTCTGGGATGGCTGAATAGCGAGCTGACGCTATATGCTGGGACCCCAGAGCATGCTCTACGCCTTCTACGATCATGGACTGATAGCAAAAGGTAAATCTGAGCTACAAAAAGACTTATTGGCCATTGGTGTCGGCATCAGCATGGGTACGAGGCTGGGGATTCTGAGCTTGGGCTACGGGCTGCCATATCGGGACAATCGCTTTAGCAGCTTCGGTTTGGGCATCATCATATGGGTCTGGATATCGCTCTTTGAAAAAAAACCTTGCCAAGAAATCCAGCCTCTATAAGATGGCTCACATAATACAGAGTATATAGTCGTGCATAAGGACTGGGTTAAGGATTGATAAGGCTTTGCGGCCTTTCAGCCTTTTCTAAAACGCAAGCGACAATATTTTTAGAACACCAGACAAAAAACCAAAAAAACTAAACCTAAGTTAAGCCCAGGACATGGGCATTACTTATGAGGAATCAATGAAAAAAAGTTATCTTACTCACCTTAATCGCTATGATGTTGCTCAGCATGCTGGCCATGAGCGCCTGCAAACCCAAACCAGCTGAAGAGCCCATGACCGAAGAAGCTCCTCTTGAAGAAGCTCCTGCCATGGAAGACACCCTGGCCGTACAGCCTGAAGTAACTCCTGCTGCTACTGAGTAAACCCCAAAGCATTCATTAACAGTCCTTAAAAAACGGGCATTTCGATGCCCGTTTTTTTTATCCTTCCAAAAAAACCTTGCCATCTTTGTTCCGATTGAAAATCGTGACCTTTGTGCCATTGCGGATTGGAGCCTGACCCGCTACATTTCTTCCAGTGCTTTGGCATAAAAGCAGATAAGGACGACTTACATGAAAATCCTCGTGATCAATTGCGGGAGCAGTTCCCTGAAGTATGAAGTGTATGCCATGCCCGCTCAACAGAGCCTGGGTAAAGGATTGATCGAACGCATCGGGCTGAAAGATGCCAGAATCTCGCAAGAACATCAGGATCGTCACTTTAAGAAAGTATGTGATATCCCCAATCATCGCCGGCCTTTGAACTGATGATGGAGGCTTGCTGGATTCTGAACAGGCATCATCAACGGCATCGAGGATATCGGAGGGATCGGACACCGGGTGGTGCATGGCGGAGAGCAGTATTCCGCCTCGGTGCTCATTGATTCTGACGTGCTCAAAGCCATCGAGCAAAACATCGAACTGGCACCCCTGCACAACCCAGCCAACCTCACCGGCATCATCGAAAGTCAAAGAGTTTTCCCGATTATCCCGCAAGTGGCGGTTTTTGACACTGCTTTTCACCAAACTCTGCCCCCCAGCGCGTACCTATATGGCATTCCCAGAGAGTTTTACGATAAATACCGCATTCGCCGATATGGCTTCCACGGCACTAGTCATCGCTATGTCGCAGGCATCGCCTTGCAGATGATGAAGCGCGACAAAGAGAACACAAACCTGATCACCTGCCATCTGGGCAATGGCGCTTCCATCACCGCTATTCAGGCCGGTCAATCAGTGGATACCTCGATGGGTTTCACTCCTCTGGAAGGCTTGATGATGGGAACGCGTAGCGGAGATTTGGATCCTTCCATCATCTTCTATCTGGAAGAGCGCGGCTTTGACTTTCACGATCTGCACAATATCATGAACAAAGAAAGCGGACTCCTCGGCCTATCCGGCGTTTCCAGCGATCTCAGAGACATTGAGGCCGCTGCTGAAGCAGGCGATACCAATGCCCAGGAAAGCCTGGAAACCTATGCCTATCGCATCCGCAAATACATCGGCGCCTATGCTGCCAACCTGGTGAAAGTGGATGGCATCGTCTTCACCGGAGGTATTGGACAAAACGCGGTGAAAATGCGTGAAGCCATCTGCAACCGTCTGGAAAACGTGGGCATCCATATCAATTATGAGCTAAACCGCAAAGTGGGCGGTAATCCCGGGATCATCTCTCAACCATATTCTCCGGTTACTATCTTGGTGATACCCACCAATGAAGAGCTGCAGATTGCCCTGGATGCTGCTACGATCATCAACCCTGAACTGAGCACTATAACGATCTGAGGATGAATATGAAGAAGTTTCTGATCGGGCTTTCTATGCTTTTCCTGGGGTTTGGTCTGATGGCGCAGACCCGAATTCTGAATATTCGCGCGGAAGACTATCAAGCAGCAGTTTGCCGATTGGTGCTGGACTTGAGCCGTGACAGCCATTTCAGTGTTCAACAAAAAGCTGATGGCCTTGAGATCAAGATCAAAGGCTTCGATGGCAAAGACGCTCCCAAAGCGATCAACAGCTCATTGATCCGCGAAGTCAGGGTGATACCCGATGGCCTGTGGATCGGCACTGTCAAAGGGCTCCGGATCGAAACCATGAGACTTTCTGAGACCAAACAAACCGTGGTGGATTTGTTCACCAATCCCAAAGACAGGGCTGGCCGGCTCGCAATTGCCCGTTTTTACAGCGATCGCGGCAAGTATGCTAGCGCTGATGAGGCTTTTTCTGCCTTGGACAGGGAGTATCCCAAAACAGACGAAGTCCTTTACCATTGGGGTGTGCTGCTCAAACGCCGGGGCAGCAGCAGAGCCTATGACAAATTGCGCGCGGTATCCTCCGATAGTCCCTATTACATTGCTGCCCAAGAACTTCTAGGTTCAGGTAGCTACATCCCCCCCATCGCCACAACGGATATCCCGCAACCGACCGAAGCTGACAGCCTGGATGAAGTTGCCATGCGAGATTCCATCTATCAGATTGACTCCCTGATCGTTGCGGCACCTCTCACCCGGATTCATCAACCTAAGACCAAGCTCATAGACGTGATCACAGAGCTTGCCAGCCGATATTTCGCGCTGACCATCTTGCTGTTTATGAGCACGATCGTGATCCTGAGCATCCTGATCTTCGGCTCCAAACCCAAAAGCAGATCACGCTCTCAAGACCATGACCAGATCGGCTTTGAAGCCGCGACATTGAGCAGAATGGTGAGCAGGCTTCTGGCCGATGGCTGGACTCACAAGGAAATCTCGCGGGAGCTAAAGATTGACATCAATGAAGTAGCCAAAATCGCCAATCAAAGCAAAGCTGTAAGCGATGAGAAGTAGCGCGATTCTCAGGCTCTTAGTCCTGTCGCTAATCTTGAGTACAGCCCCTCTGGCCGCTCTGATGCCGGATTCCGCTTTTTTACCTCAAATCCGCTCCATGAAACGCAGCAGCTTGCTCTCCCAAAATCCCAACTATCAAGTCCCAAACTGTCCTCTACGAGACGAAGGACTCAGCCATCCCTTCCGGTCTATGGACAGCTTTCTTGATCATCTCAAATCTGCACCGCGATTCAGGACAAATCCCTCAATCTCATTTCTTACCGCCATGCTGAGTCCCGTTTCCAGGCAGACTTCAGCATCCTGGCTGGTTATGAGCACAAACTTGATGATGACCGGGATTATGGCTTTCTTTACAAAGGCTGGGATATCACTGCCGGCGTGGGCGAAAGGCTGAGCTTTAGCTCGCGGTGGTACAATGGCGCTTACTCTGGAGATCTTGACGCGGCCGAAACTGATGAGCTGATCGATGGCTATTACAAACGCTTTGCCAAGCACATTCAGCTGGATAACATGAGCGGTGCTATCTCCTATGACACTGAACGTTACAGCCTGGCTTTGGGACGCGGACGCTTTCAGATCGGCCCCTCGATCAGTGGCAGCATCATCCTATCCGATCGGGTCAATGACTACGGCTATATCCTGGCCGAAGGTCGCGCCGGAGCCTTCAGCCTCAGTTTTCTGCATGGCTCCCTGATGGCAGACAGCACCTATAGCGTGTATGATAACAGCGCTTTGGACACCCGCAACTACCCGGACAAGTTCATCGCTTTGCATCAGCTCAATTACCGTCCAAACCCTATGTGGAACCTCTATTTGGGAGAAAGCGTGGTGTATGGCAATCGCGGTATCGACCTGAACTACCTTTTGCCCAATAGCTTTTGGCGCGCTGTGGAACACAATCTTTGGGATCGCGACAACGTGCTGATCTATGCGGGGGCTGAGCACAAACTTAGTAACCCCATCACATTGTATGGCCAGGTGGCCATTGATGAGTTTAGCTATGGCAAGCTATTCAGCAATTGGTGGGGCAATAAATACGCTCTGCAGGGCGGCATCGATTACAAGCGAATCTACGATTCCTGCACTTTGGAGCTCACCGCAGTGCGTCCATACACCTATACCCATTTCCAAAACCACACCATGTATTCTCATGATGGTCGTCCACTTGGTTATGAATTGGGCTCAAACGTGCTCAATCTCTCTTTTGAACACTATCGGGTTCTGCGCGAATGGCTGGAATGGACACTCAATCTTTCCTATTCATACCGCGGATCTGAAGGCAGAGATTGGCGGGAAAACTATCACGATGTCTTTGCCGGACAGATCGATGATGCTGAAGTGAAATGGTTTGCCGGCGATATCAGCCGGGATTACACACTTTCAAACAGCATCACAATCGGGATTTACTCCCATCACAAACTGCTTTTGGGACATCGATCCCAATATATTGACGATTGGCAACACCGGCTTTTTGCTGCCTGGCAATTTAGGTTTTAAGGATTACAAAATGAGAAGTTTCGACCGCATGGAATGGCCTAGAAAATACAAGCTCAAAGGCAGCGTGTTACTGCTGGTGGTGCTGGGTGTGCTCTTCGGAGTGTATCTCAATCATCGGCACAATCAGGCCCTGGCCGATAGCATCGTGATCAGCGAGCTGAGCTTCAACGACTGGGGTAATCAATACATTGAACTTGGCTATACCATCGAAAACAAGACCGATAAAGAGCTGAAACTGAAGCTCTTGGCTAAGGTGTGGGATACTGAAGAGATCGAGCTGGCCTCTGCCCTCTTCGAGATTGAAGTGGCACCAAATGCTCGACAAACCCGCAGTAAAATGCTGGATCGCCTGCAACGCAGCCTCAAAGATGGTGAGCGCCCCGGGCGAGCCAATATCAGCCTCTATCTGAGGAAAGTTCTGTGATGTAATGCTCCCCATGAGCTCCATTTGAGCTTAATATCATCCATATCATCCAATCCCCCTCCAGCGCAGCAATAACTCCATATTAGACAGTGTGTTACGCCTGTCATCCTCCTGTCAGGGCGTTTATCATGTCTTAATCAAGCCTTAATCAAGCGTTAATAATTAACGCTTGATTAAGGGAGGATAAAGAAGTGATTGACAGTCTGAAGGGAGCAGGAATAATGGCACAAAAGCTCACCTAACACAAATCAACAAAGAGGAAAGAGAGCGTAAAGAGTTATGCGTTACGGGTTATGCGTTATGCGACACCGAACACTTCAGACCAAAAATCCGCGTGATCCGCGTAATCCGCGTGCTATCTTGTTTCTTAACTTCCCGTGGCTGGAAGTCGAAAGCGCCCAAGATTAGCAGCTCCGATTCAGGACTCGAGAGATGAAAGTAAGCGGCTTGGCTTCACGTAATTGAGAGAGCGCTTTCAACTCCCAGGGAGGCAAATCCGCGTGCCACCCACCCATCTGCGCCAATCTGCGCTTTTTATCTGCGTAAATCTGCGGGAAACCTGTAATCCCAAGCAAGACTCAGAAAAAAAATCTGAAAAAAGCGAAATTGAGCTTGACAAGAAAAGAGGAGTGTCATATAGGTCGCACAGGATGTCAGAATAACTCATAAAAACTCAAAAATACTCAAAGCGAGCAAGCCGAAAGTCAAGAACTGATGCGGGAAAGCTCAAATTAGACTGAAACTACAAAAAAAAGGTGTCGCGTATGTCCGGTGAATTTTTAGGTATCTTCGAGAACTCGGTTCACAAGCAGCGGGTGATCATTCCGGCAAGTTTCAAGAAGAAATTTGCGGAAGAAGCGCTCAAAAGCGTTGTGCTGACCTTGGGCCCGAATAATACCATTGCCATTTATCCTCTCGATTGCTGGAAGAATACCCTGGAACGCCTGAAAACCGGAGACGAGAGAGCCAAGCAACTGCGGACTCAACTGATTGATTTTGCCATGACGGAGCAGGAACTGGAAGGCCCGGGAAGAGTGCGCATCCACGAAATGCTGCTGAGCGAAGTGGGCATCGAAGACAGCGTGATCATCAAAGGCGAAGGGCACTATATCTCGCTTTGGAATCCCGAAGTATATGCCAAAAGTGCGCAAAAGCAAGCTGGAAGCGCATCGCAGCAATTTCAGCAGTGAGGACTATCAACTATGAGTCAATACCACATCCCGGTGATGGCAGATACCTGTCTTCAGCTCTTAAACTTAAGAGCCGGAGGGCTGTATGTGGATGCCACTCTGGGCGGTGGAGGTCATGCTTTGGCAATGTATCAGAAGCAGCCGGAAATTCGGCTTTTTGCCTTTGATCAGGACGCCCAGGCCATCGATGAAGCAGGCAAAGTGCTCGCAGACTATGATCCCGTCTTGATAAACGCGAATTTCAGACAGCTGCGCACCGCGCTTGCCTATAATAAGGTAAAAGGAATCGATGGCATCCTCTTTGATTTGGGAGTTTCATCGCATCAACTGGACTGCACGGAACGGGGTTTTTAGTTTTTGACCGTGAAGCGCCTTTGGATATGCGCATGGATACCGGCCAGGCCTTCAGCGCGGCAGAGCTCGTGAATAGCTACGACGTGCAGGCCCTAAGCAAGATATTCAAAGATTATGGTGAAGAAAATGCTGCCGGCAGGATCGCCAGAGCCATCGACAAAGAAAGGCAAAAGGCGAAATCCGCAGCACAGCTCAACTGGCCAGAGTGATCGAAACTGTAGCAGGAACCGGTAGCAAAGAATCCCTGAAAACCAAAGTTCGCATCTTCCAAGCGATCAGAATAGCCGTAAATGACGAACTGGGCGTGCTCAGTTACGCGCTGAGCGACGCGATCAATCTGCTCAATCCCGGTGGCAGAATCGTGGTAATGAGTTACCACTCTTTGGAAGACCGCATCGTAAAAAACACCTTTCGCATGGCCGCAACGGGCTGCATCTGCCCTCCGGCTATGATTCACTGTGTGTGTGACCACAAAAAACAGCTTAAGATATTGAACACGAAGCCATTATCGGCTTCTGAGACCGAGACAAAGGAGAACACCAGATCACGCAGCGCGAAACTGCGCGCAGCAGAAAAACTAATGGGGGAACAATGAGAGTGAGAGGAAGGATCATCATCCTGATCATCTTCGCCGCGATTTGCGGATTTTTAAGCTTTTTCAATAACAACCGGGTGGTAGCTGATACCCGACGCTTATCCGAAGCGGAAAAGAGCTATAACGCCGAGAAAAACATCAATACCGAGCTGCTGGTGGAGCATGATGACCTGAAAAGCGGACGGCATCTGGCCTCCCTGGTGCGCGTGGAACTGAGCAACTTTGTGCCCGAAAAGGAGCAAGGCCGAGTGATCTATGTGCACGAACCTGCTGCCAGCAAGACCGAGAGTTCTTATACTATTATCGATTTGATCGCATCCAAAGCGCAAGCCAAAAACGTGGAAATCCTGCTCGATTAAGCCATGCAATCCCGCTATTACTTTTTACTGATCATCTTTGGCGCGGCAGCACTGGTGTGGAGCGCTTATCTCTTTTCGATCCAGATTTTGGATCCCTTCAATTTTGCCCATATGCGCAGAGTCAGATACATCCCCCGCAAAGAGATTCTGATTCCTCGCCGAGGCTCGATATATGATGCCAAAGGCAATCTCTTGGTCAGCAGCATCAGTTATTACCAGATCGATATCGATCGTGGCGCGGTTAACACCTGGGCGGATCGCAATGACCTCTCTCGTGAAGCTGTTTTCGGAAGAATTGCCGATGCAATCAGTGAAAATAGTTCGCTCACCAAAGAAGCGGTGCTCAGACGCCTGAACATGGGCAACAGGACTTCATCCATTCAGATCTCAAACAAGATCAGTGAGTCTGAACTGGACTTGATTTTAAAGGACTTTAGCGAGCAACGTCTACCGGGACTGGTGCACAATTTTGCGTCGATGCGCCGCATCCATTCTAAAAGGCATTCTTGGAGCCAGACTGATCGGCTCGGTGCGCGAGGAATCCAGCGGTTATGACCCGGTGACCGACAGCAAATCGCTCTATAAACTTGCCGGCATCAACGGTTTGGAAGCAACCTATGACAAGTACATGGCCGGTGATTATGGCTGGCGCGAAATCGTGCTGGATGCCAATGGCAACCGGGTTCCCTATCCGGACTTGCACGAGAAAAAGCCCAAACACGGTCACAACGTGTAATCTCACCATTGACGCCAAGGTGCAGGAAATCGTAGAAAACGCTCTGTATGAAGGCGTGGAAAAGTTTGGCGCTTTACACGGTGGCGCGGTGGTGATGGATCCCAAAACCGGTAGAGTCCTGGCTTTGGCCGGAGTCTCAAATACAGATTTGGTGGATGATCCAAACATCGTGCGCAGTAGATCAAACATCCCTGCCAGCTTCATGTTTGAACCGGGAAGCACGCTTAAACCGATCTCGATGCTACCCGCTTTGGAGCATAAACTGGTGAAACCAAACGAGTTGATCGAATGCTGGCAGTATCAGGTGGGACGCAGAAGAATTACGGATACCCACAATTATGGCCCGCTCAATCCACGCGGCATCATCGCGAAATCCAGCAACGTGGGGGTGCAAAAATCGCTGAACGCATCGGTAGCAAACGGCTATATGAAGAATATATCTCCATGGGATTCGGGCAAAAAAGCGCGCTTAACCTCTTTGGTGAATCCAGCGGGCTATTTGCCAAACTGGAAAATTGGGATGGATACTCCTTGCATTCGCTGTCTTTTGGCCAGTCTATCTCTGTGACAGCTATTCAATTGGCTGCTTCGTATGCCGCGATGGGCAATGGCGGCAAGCTGATGCGGCCCACGATCATCGATAGTTATCGGGATGATAACGGCAACATCATCGAAAGCTTGAGCCTCTGTGCTGAGACAGTATCCAGCAAAGCTGCTGTGACACCATGCTCTCATACATCCAGGAAGTAGTGGATGATGGCACAGCCAGACATATCAAGATGAATTACATCAGCATCGGCGGCAAAACGGGTACTGCCGAAAAGAACGTGGAAGGCACGCGAGGGTATTCCAGCAACAAATACAATGCCGTGTTTGTGGGTCTTTTCCCGGTTGAAGATCCGCAGATGGTGATCGTGGTCTTCTATGATGAGCCTTCGCATTATTATCGCTTTGGATCCATGAGCGCGGCTCCCACCTTCCGCAAAATAGTGGAAAATATCCTCTTTATGCCTGATTGCGACATCCTGCCCTATAATGAACGGCTAATGCAAACTTCATTGAAGATGCCGGATTTGGTAGGCCAAAACATCCATCATGCTGAAAACACCCTGAATCGCTATGGCTTCCTCTATAAAGTAGAAGGCCCGGATAGCGCTTCCGTGGTTGTAGATCAATTCCCCAAAGCAGGTATCTCGGTGGATAAAAACCATCCCATTACCCTGAAGCTGGGGCCCGGAACCAGACCGGAGAAAGAAGCAATCCTGACGGGAACCATGCCCAATCTGGTGGGGCTCACTCTGCGCAAAGCAGTGCTGGTAGCTTCAGAAAACGGAGTAAGCATCAAGATCAATGGTTCCGGAATCGTGCGTAAGCAGTCTATGTTGCCGGGATCCCGCATCAGTAGCGAAAGCGTGTGTCTGGTGGAGGCTTCGCTATGATGCGCCGCTACCTAGAGCTTTTACAGGCCCACAATCTCCTGGTGGAAAACCGCTTGCAGGATACTGACTGTGAGCTTCCCACCCCTTGTTATGATCATCGGAAAATCAAGGCCGGGGATGCCTTTATTGCCATCAAAGGCACGACCTTTGACGGTCACAAGCTGATCCCTGAAGCATTGGCCAAAGGCGCGTCCATCATCATCGGAGAAGACGATCAAGCTTCAATCAAAGTAAGCGACAGCCGTAAAGCTGCCTCCATCTATGCCGCAGAATTTATGGCAGGCCTACGGAGAGCTTCCGGCTCTACGGCATCACGGGAACCAATGGCAAGACCACGGTTTCGCTGATGCTCTATCAATTGCTACGCCTGAAAGGATGTAGCTGTGGCTGGATCGGCACTTTGGGCTATAAGATCAATGATGAACACTTTGCCACCAATCACACTACTCCGGACATCCTGGAACTGCATCAGATCTTCAGAGCAATGGCCGATGCCGGTGTGCGGCATGTGGTAATGGAAGTATCGTCCCACGCTCTGGCGCTGGATAGAGTGTATAACGTAAACTTTGACTACTGTCTCTTTACCAATCTCAGCCGCGATCATCTGGACTTTCACAAAGATATGGATGAGTACTTCGCGGCTAAATACCTGCTCTTCGAGCGTGCGCTGGCAAACTCGGCCAAGTGCATTGTTAATATTGACGATGAACATGGGAAGATCATCGCACAAAGAATCCGCGAGAGCTCCGGGCATTTGCTTTGCGTGGGTCATGGGGATGACGCGGATTGGCAGATAAGTGCAGATAAGACAACTCTCAATGGCTCTGAGTTCGATCTTTATGGTGGGTCGGGGCTGAAATTGAGCATCAACAGCCCCTTGATTGGAGCTTTTAACATCGACAATCTTGCCTTAGCTCTGGCTACTTTACTCATCGAAGAAAGCGATACGCAGGCGCTCACAGCGCTGGTTCCCAGGCTTCACTCTGTGCCCGGACGCATTGAGGCTGTGCCCAATGACCGGGGCATCGGAGTCTATGTGGATTACGCCCACACTCCGGATGCGATCATCAACCTGCTTAAGAGCATTGGGAAGCTGCCCCACGGCCGCATCATCAGCATCATCGGTGCCGGTGGGGATCGGGATAAAGGCAAGCGTAGCTTGATGCTGCAAGCAGCTCTTCGCCACAGTGATGCCGTGATCATCACAGATGATAACCCCAGAACGGAAGACCCAAATCAGATCGTGGCAGACATCGCGCGGGATCGCGAACCTGCTCTGCATGGTGGATCATCCGAAACCGTAAAGAAGCCATTCGGGCTGCCCTTCGCCTGGCAAGTTCCGGAGACATCGTGCTAATCTGTGGCAAAGGCCATGAAAACTATCAGGAAATTGGCGGCATTCGCTATGATTTTGACGACCGGAAAGAGGCAGCTGAAGCCCTGACCGGCATCCTTGCCAGCAAAGCTGATAATGAGCTGATCTTGCCCCTGGATCCACTTCTGATCAAGATTCTGGCAGGCGCAGATATCCCAGCTGGCTTCAATCCCGGTGGAACATGCTACCAATACATCTCCACCGATAGCCGAGAGATCAAACCCGGCTCCATGTATTTCGCCATCAAGGGTGAACGCTTTGATGGAAACGATTATCTCGAATCCGTTTTGGAAGATGCTTCCTGCTATGCCGTTGGCAGCAATCCCACGCTAAGCCATCCCCGATACCACTTCACTGAAGAGCCAACTATGCTGATGGCCGGGATCATGCAGAAGTATCTATTGATGTTTGAACCATACAAGATTGCGCTCACCGGATCCACCGGCAAGACCAGCACCAAGGAACTAATAGCCAATATCCTGGAAAGCCGCGCGCCTACGCTTAAGACTTTAAAGAACGAGAATAACATCATCGGGCTATGCAAGACTATCTTACGCGTAGAGCCTCAGCATCGCTATGCCGTGTTTGAGATCGGCACCAATCACTTTGGTGAGATCGCCCTTTTAGCTGATACCATCAGGCCGGATGCGGGTCTCATCCTCAACATCGGTCCCTCACACCTGGAATACTTTGGGGACGAGGATGGCGTGTATAAGGAAAGACGAGCTCTTCCAGCGCGCTCTGGACTTGCGTTTGTATCCTGCTGATGACCCGAGGTTCGATGCCTATCGTCATTCCGGAAAATCCGTGGGCTTCGCGCCTGAGGCGTGTTTTGCCATATCTGACGTGCAGAAAAGCGAGGGAGGTCAAAGCTACCGATTGGCTGACGTGCAGATAGAGCTACCATATTTTGCAAGTCATTACGTAATCAATAGCGCTTTTGCAGTTGCTCTGGCTCTGCATCTGGGTTTGAGCCCTAATGAGATCAACTCGGCCATCAAGAACCCCGTGGCGTTGGAAATGCGGATGCAGGTGGAACCGCGTAAGGACGGCTGGTTGATCGTGGATTGCTACAACGCGAATCCGATCTCAATGCAATCAGCCCTGGACTTTTGGAAAGACTTCCACAGTGATTTACCACATATCGCTATTTTGGGAGATATGCTGGAGTTGGGGCAGCACGGCCGGCATGTATCATGACATGGTAGCGCGATGCTGTCCGAAATCCCTCACGATGAGGCCTACACTGTGGGCGAGCACTTCACTGGCCTACAGTCAGTCTCCGGATAAGCATTTTTAGATTGGTAGATGAGTTGTTGCAGGAGTTTCCCACCCTGCCATCCAATGCGGTGATCCTGGTGAAGGCATCACACGGCATTCATCTGGAAAAGCTGTTACCGAAACTTCGAGGAGAGGATTGATGCTGTATCACCTTTTGTATCCCCTGGCAGATTACTCCATATTGTTCAATGTCTTTCGCTATGTAACCTTCCGTTCCATCGGAGCCTTCATCACTGCCCTGGTCTTCACCCTCTTCTTGGGTCCGCCCTTTATCCGCATGCTAAAGCGCAAAGCGGCAGTGGAAAGCATCGACGAAGACATGCCGGAAAAGCACAGACTAAAGGCTGGCACTCCCACCATGGGCGGTTTGATCATCCTGATCGCACTGATGGTTGCCTCCTTGCTCTGGAATATCCTCACCAACTACGCGATTCTGATGATGTATCTCAGCACCCTTTGGCTGGGAATATTGGGGTTTTTGGACGACTATCTGAAGAACTTCGTGAAGGCCAAGAAGGGTTTGATCCCGCGCTACAAGCTCTGGGGACAGATCTCGATCGGCTTGATCCTAACGCTGTCCATCTACTACAGTGCCTCGATGGGGGATCACATCACTGCAGTGCAAATCCCTTTTCTCAAAGATATGTATCTGGAGTTGGGTATCCTCTTTATACCGTTTACGATCTTTATGATCACCGGCAGCTCAAACGCGGTGAATCTCACCGATGGGCTGGACGGATTAGCTGCCGGAACCCTGGCCTTTTCCGCTCTGGGACTGGGGATCATGAGCTATCTAAAAGGGAACTTCATCGCTGCGGAGTATCTGAACCTGGAGTTCATCGCCAGCGCCGGTGAATTGACGGTATTCATCGCAGCCTTGATGGGTGCTCTGATCGGCTTTTTGTGGTACAATAGCTATCCCGCTCAAATCTTCATGGGAGATACCGGATCTTTGGCCTTGGGTGGCATCTTGGCGGTAATCTCGGTGCTTCTCAAAGAGCAGATCTTCCTGGTGATCATCGGCTTCATTTTTCATCTGGGAAACCTTCAGCGTGATCTTGCAACGCAGTTGGTTCAAATATACAAAACGAAAGTTCGGTGCCGGTCGCCGCGTGTTCCTCTGCGCTCCCATCCATCATCACTATGAGCTCAAAGGCATCCACGAAACTAAGATTGTAATGCGTTTTTACATTGTGGCCATCCTCCTCGTTGCGGTAGGCCTTAGCACGATAAAACTACGATAGTAAGGGATACAAGATGTTTGATGCAAACAAAAAGTATGGCATTCTGGGTATGGCTCGTAGTGGCATAGCCGCTGCTTATAAGATCAAAGAGCTGGGCGGCACAGCCTTTCTGAGCGATGTTTTGTGGAAGGACAAAATCCCTTCTGCAAAAGATCTGATTCGTGATTTTGATTGCGAATTTGGAGGTCATACAGACAAACTGCTGGATTGCCAGACCTGGATCGTAAGTCCCGGCATCCCGCTGGACGTTCCCATCATCCAAAAAGCGCGGGAAAGGGGCATTGAACTGATCTCAGAGATTGAGTTTGGCTTCCGCATCAAAGCAGCTGACAGCAAAGTGATTGCCGTTACCGGTTCCAATGGCAAGAGCACCTGTGCCAGCCTCATTCATCATTTACTGGAAAACTTGGGTACCCGTTGCATCCTGGCCGGTAACATCGGAGACGCATTTTGTGGCTTTCCCATCCATGAGCCCGGTCTGCAGTATATCGTATTGGAGGTCAGCAGTTTCCAGCTGGATCTCATCCATAGCTTTGCGCCTCATGTAGCAGTGCTGCTCAATATCACACCCGATCACCTCAATCGCTATCCCAGCTTTGCTGATTATAGCAGGAGCAAGATGAGCATCTTTGGTGCTCAATCACCGGAAGACTATGCCGTTCTGTACAAGGACTCCCAAGAGATTGCCCGCCAGGAATCCACCATAGCTGCACGAAAGCTCTATTTCTCGCTCACCCATCCCGCCACTGAAGCCAAGCTAGATGATAAGTTCATCAGCATCGGTGATAATCGGCTGTCGATCTTCGAACTGTCCATCAAAGGCCCCCACAATCAATTAAACGCGATGGCAGCATTGCTCTGCATCAAAGCGCTTGATCTGGATATGACGCAGGCCATGGAAGCCTGCAAGAGCTTCAAAGCTCTCCCCCATCGTCTGGAATTTGTGGACAGCATCAACGGTGTCTCCTTCTACAATGATTCCAAGGCCACAAACTGCGATTCCGTCCGAAGCGCTCTGGAATCCTTTGAACGCCCCATCCGCATCATCCTGGGCGGCTCAAATAAGGGAGAAGACTTCTCTGTGCTCACCGAAGCCTTGCAAAAGCATGCTGTGAAGACTTATGTGACCGGGGATACCCAGGACATCATGCGACAAGCCTGGTTGGGAAAACTGCCGCTGCATTTTGAGGATGACTTTGAAGCCTGTGTGCGGGCCGCGTTTGATGATGCCACTATGGGTGACAACATCGTCCTGAGCCCGGCCTGTGCCAGTTTTGATCATTTTCTAAACTTCGAGCATCGGGGTGAAACCTTCAAGTCTATCGTAAAGGAACTTAAGCGTGAAAAAGAATAGTTGAGCACCTACATCGTTGGTTTTGACAAGACCATCTTGCTCAGCTACATTCTGCTGGCAATCATCGGGCTCATCGTCATGGTGGACATATCCTCCGTGCAGAGCTCCATGACCTATTTCTATAAACAGTTGATTTTTGTATTCATCTCCGGAATCGCCGTTGTCTTCATCCTCTACTTTTTCAATTTTTGAAAAAGCTGCGTTTCGCCAATACCTATTTCGTCTACCTCTCAATCTTCCTTTTGGTGCTGGTGCTCTTAAAGGGAACGACAGTGAAGGGCGCAACCCGCGGTATCAGCCTGGGATTGATCAGCATCCAGCCCTCATTCTTTGCCAGAGTAGCCTTGGTGTTCTTTTTTGCCAACGTCCTGGACAAAAAGCACGACCTTCTACTCGAGACCAAAAACATTCTGCATTTCCCCAAAAACTTTCCGGAACTCACTCTCCTTACAGTGCTCGTCTTTGTCTTGATCTTTGTAGGCAAACATCTTTCGGCCATCGTGATCGCCGGAGTAACTCTGATGAGTATGCTGCTCTATGCCGGAATCCGCAAGCGCATCATTCTGATCATCATGGGTTTGGGATTATTGACCGGGATGTTGATTATCACTCAGGGAGACAGCTTTCGCATGCAGCGTATGCAGACATTCAAAAAATATAGCCTTTTTTTCAAAGAACGCGATCTCTCTCAATCCGCGAATGCAGACTATCAAGTGCGCGAGAGCTTGGTTGCGCTCACCAGTGGCGGATTGTTTGGCACCGGAATCGCACGCGGACGCGCCAAGCATTACTATCTCCCGGAAGCCCGTACAGACTACGTATATACCATCATCGGTGAAGAAGCCGGATACCTGGGAGCCATGGTGGTCTTCCTCTTGCACAGCCTGCTCTTCTTTGCCGCCTTGCGCATGTCCAACAAACAGGAAAACCGTTATTACCGCTTTCTGGGAGCAGGGATGGCTTTGAACATCTATTCCAACGTCCTGGTAAATACCGGAGTGGCCATGTCCATTTTACCACCCACCGGTAACACCCTACCTTTCATTAGCTATGGCGGAAGCGCGCTATTGATGGATAGCGTGGCCGTGGGCGTGATCCTGAACATCAGCGCGCAACGGAGGACACTATGAAGTTTGCCTTTGGAGCCGGAGGTACCGGCGGTCACATCATTCCTGCCCTGGCCATGGCCCATGAACTGAAGGCGCGTGGGCATGAGTGCGTCTTTATCGGTAACAAAAGCAGCATGGAAGAACGGCTCAGCGCGGACGCGAACTACCCTTTCCACGCGATCAAAGTGCAAAAGCTCTACCGCAAACTGACAGTGGCCAATCTGCTCTTTCCCTACTACCTTTCCGGCAGCATTATTGCTTGCAGAAAACTGCTCAAAGACTGTGATGGCGTCATCACAACCGGTGGTTTCGTTGCCGGGCCTGTCGCGATTGCCGCCATATCAAAAAAGATTCCGTGCTTCCTGCATGAAAGCAATTCCTATCCCGGGATCACCACCAAATACCTTGCTCCACGCCTCACCCGCATCTATATTTCTTTTGAAGACAGCCGCAAATACCTGCCTCTGAACAAGCTGCGTAACTTTGGTATTCCCCATCGTCAATCGCGAGCGCAAGGCCGGTTTCAGTTTGGAGCAGATCGGTCTCAAGGAAGGCAAACGCACACTCCTGATCACTGGCGGATCTCAAGGCTCAGTGGCCATCAATGAAGCTGTCTCCACCATCGCAAGCGTCTTATTGCAACAGGATTGGCAGATCATCTGGCAAACAGGAAGTTACAGCTATCAACGTTTTGCGCAGCTCTTTCAAGACACTCCTGGCATCCACATTTTTGATTTTTCCACCGCATCTGGCCGAAATGATGCAAAAAGCAGATTTGGCCATCACCAGAGCCGGCGCGCTCACCATAGCTGAGCTTGAAGCCGCCAGGCTTCCGGCCATCCTGATCCCCTTACCTACAGCGGCCGAGAACCATCAGTATTACAATGCTTTGGCGCAAAGAAACAAAGGCGTGGCAGAATTCATCGAACAGAAAGAGCTTAGCCCCCAAGGCTTGCTTGCCGGTATATCCACCGTGGAAAACTGGTTCAATGTCCGCGCGATGAATGCCTTGCCCGAAAACAACGCCACGCATAACATTATCAACGATATTTTGAGCTTTTACTAAGGAGTAGACCATGCTTGGCAGAACCAAAAAGATACACTTCATCGGAATCGGTGGCATCGGCATGAGCGGAATCGCAGAATTTCTGCATAACCAAGGCCTGGAAATCAGCGGATCGGACATGAAAAAGACCGATCTCACCGCTCATCTGGAAAGCCTGGGCATCCCGGTGGCCGAAGGACATGATCCAGCTTTGATCAAGGACGCGGACGTGGTGGTCAAATCCTCTGCGGTAAAAGACGATAATGCCGAAATCGTGGCCGCAAAAGCCATGAAAATCCCGGTGATCCGCAGAGCCGAAATGCTGGCTGAAATCACCCGCATGAGCTTCTCCATCGGCATTTCCGGCACCCATGGCAAAACCACCACCACTTCCATGGCAGGATTGGTCTTAGAAGCAGCAGGCCTTGATCCCACCATTATCGTGGGCGGAAAAGTGAAGAACTTTGGTAGCAACAATGTGATGGGTTCCGGCAAGTACATCGTGGTGGAAGCAGATGAATATGATCACTCCTTCCTCTCGCTCACACCCTGCATCGCCGGCATCACAAACGTGGATGAAGACCATCTGGATTGCTATCGTAACCTGGATGACATCAAAGGCGCTTTCATCGAATACGCGAACAAGGTACCCTTCTTTGGATCAGTCATCGCCTGTCTGGATGATCCCGGAGTGCAAGCCATCCTCCCCAGCATCAACAAAAAGATCGTTACCTACGGCCTTTCCCGGCAAGCGGACGTGCAGGCCTTGAACATCGTGATGAAGGATTTTACCACTACTTACGATCTTTCCTTCAAAGGTTACAAGCTGGGTTCAATCAGCATGAACGTGACCGGTAAGCACAATGTGCAAAACTCTCTTTTGGCTGCCACCATCGGCCTTGAGCTGGATCTGCCCTTCAAAAGCATCCAGGACGCGCTGGCTACTTTCAGCGGTGTGTATCGCCGCTTTGAGCTCAAGGTGAAGCCGCCGGAATCACCATCTATGATGACTATGCCCATCACCCCACCGAGATCATCGCCACATTGGAAGGCTTCAAAGATAGCGTGAGCCGCAGGATTGTGGCTTTGTTCCAACCCCATCTGTATTCCCGCACCAGAGACCTGTATGAGAAGTTCGGTAAAGCCTTTTTCAGTTGCGATTGCCTGGTATTGGCTCCCATCTATCCTGCGCGGGAATTGCCCATCACCGGCATCAGCTCAAAACTGATTGCAGATGTAGCCATTCAAAGCGGACATCACAATGTGCATACCATACAGGATAATGCTTCCATTGTACGGGATACCATCAAGTTACTACAGCCGGGAGACATCCTGATCACCATCGGGGCCGGTAATATCTGGCAATATGGTGAAGAAATCCTGGCAGAACTAAAGAAAGGTATTGACACAAACAGTAAAGCCAAAAAAAGTAGTAACTTATGAGCTTGCGCGTCGAATCACCTGTTTCGGGTTTAACACCTCAAACTCATGAATATCAATAAGGTAGTGACATGAAAGATAGAAAGCGCCGTGGAAACAGCAGGTATTACCTGTTCTTTCTCCTTAGCCTGATGGCGGTTGTCGCCCTCAGCTCGGGAGTGGTGTACGCGCTGAGACACCTTAGCATATTTGAGCTTCAGGAGATTCGCGTCAGCGGAAATCTGGCCGTGCCGGATTCGCTGATCCAGCAAGCTAGCAACAAGTATCTGGATACCAATCTCTTCCGCATCTCCAAAAAAAGAGGTTCAAAACGACCTAAAGAGCATTTCCCGAGTCAAGGACGTAAAGGTGCGCAAACACCTTTTGAACAAACTCAGCCTTCAGATTTCCGAGCGAGAAGGCTTGCTCTATG
>JAJOKA010000220.1 GCA_021206555.1 Candidatus Cloacimonadota bacterium
TAAGGAAAAGCTCAGTGATGACCGTTTTCTATGGGTTCGTAACAATGGTTCAACCTTACTATCACAGGCAATCGATACAATCATCTTCGTTTCCATTGCTTTTTATAGGTATGCCATACAATTTATTCGATATCATGATAACTACCTATGTTCTCAAATTGATCATTGCTGTTCTAGATACTCCGTTTTTATATATTGCCAAGAAGATAACACCGATAACCGACTAAAAGGATCAACTGAGTTGACCCTTTTTTTATTTCATCATTTGATTTGCGAATGCAACGCCAAACGCCTCGCATTTTGCAAGTTTCTCCTCAGAATCCGGATTAAACTTGATCGATAGTCCAGGCATAACTTTCATTTTCAGCTGTTGCAAACGTTGGGTAATGTTATCCACGGCTTCCCCTGTCCAGCCATACGACCCGAAAGCTGAAGCGTGTTTATTTCGGTAAAGAACCGGATTCATATAAGCCACTAAATCCCAAATTGGTTTCAATGCATCCGATAGAATTGTTGGTGTGCCAAATAAAATACCATCAGCTTCCAGCATCTTCTCAATGACAGTCTGCTGATCTTCCTTGACCAAATCATATAGAGTCACCTCAATATCAGCCGCCTGCTCAATTGCCGTTTTGATGGTCTTTCCCATAAAGTTCCGTATAACCATAGGCACTGACATACGGTATAACACTTGCTTTTTCTTATTTAAGTTCGATTCAGTTGCCCATCTCTGATACATCTCAATAAACTCCTTGGGGTTTTGATCAATGGAAGGTCCATGCCCAGTAAGTATCATACGGATATCCAAAGACTCAAGTTTGCTCATTGCTTTAAGCACAAACGGCTTAAACGGTGACATAATGTCGTCAAAATAGCCTTTCACTGCATTCAGATACTCTTTTTGATCCTTTAGTTGGGAAGACATAACATGATCAAAACTGAAGTGTGATCCAAAAGAATCGCAGGAGAATAGAATCTGATCTTCCTGCACATAGGTATACATGGCATCTGGCCAATGCAATTGTGGAGCCATCATAAACCTCAAGGTTTTATTTCCTAAAGAAATGGTTTCATTTTCCTTGAGGGCATGACCATGAAATGGACAGTTCAGGATATCCGCCAAAAATTTAATGGATGAAGGTGACCCAACAACCTGAATGTTCGGGTTTTTCTCAATCAAATAGCGTAAAGAACCGGAATGATCTGGTTCCGTATGATGAATAATCACCAGATCAATATCTTCAGTTCTCAACCACTCAGTTTCTTCTGCCACAATCTCTTCCCGGCGGCTAAAGAGCTCTAGCAGCATCTGCTTGGTGGCAGACAGATCCGCTTTCAGGTTTTTCCCATGTACCACTCCCCCATCGATCCGACACTTTCGATACTGCCAATGACCCTCAGGAAGAGCCTTGTAGAGATACTGCGGACGGTCGGTGCAGATATACACATAGATGCCAAAATCGATCAATGCCGATGCCAAAGCAGCCATGCGCGTAGCATGGCCAAAACCGTGATTTGACGCGTAAAGAGCGAAGCGATACACTATCCCTATCTCCTATTGCAAGATAAACTTACGTTCATCTTCTTTAGCTTTGATCTCGATCAGTACCTGGTTTGGCAGGCAGATGATGGGCACATTTTGCACGTAGCCCATCTTGATACAGCGCTTATCCGGGCAATCCGAGTGCAACATATGCACCTTTGCATCCTTGATCTCTATCGTGTTATGTTCATCAATCTCGATCACGCGATCCCGAGACAAGGGGTATTCCCCCCAAAGCACATTGTCCTTGTAAATAAATACTTGCTGTTTATCCTTTTCCGGGCGGGTAAGCTGCCATGAGACCACAATCCCGATCAGACAGAGGATAATCAAGCCAAGATCACTGATGCTCAGTCTTCTGAGAATACGGCTACGCATAAACTCCATAAGCCTTTGTTCCACATTGGGGGCAGCTTCCTTCGCCATTCAGGAAGTTTTGCGTCTTGCCATGTGTTCTTGCGATCAGCCTGGTACCGCAGGATCGGCAAAGGGTATCCATAAAGTCCGACACGGGCAGATTACCGCCATAGACATTGACCAGGCTCTCTTTAAAAACCTTGATGGCGGAAGCGATATGCTCCGTCTTTGTCGCCGGAGCAATCATCTGATAATCCGATGATAGGCTGACACATGCAGGGGAAGCTCCGGATTCAGCTCTGCGATAAAGTCCCTCATAGCCATGAGCTCTGAGGGGGCATCATTCAATCCCGGAATCAAGAGAAAGGTAAGCTCCAGATGCACTCCTGCCGCCACGCACGCGCGGATGTTTTCCAACACGGGCTCCAGATGTCCCCGGCACTCAGACGCGTAAAAGCTCTCGCTCATAGCCTTGAGATCGATGTTCATTGCCGAAACATGGGGCAGCAATTCAGCCAAAGGCCGGGGATTGATATAACCGTTTGTGACCAGTACTATCCGCACTTCGGGATTTTCGCGTGCAAAATCAAGGATGTATTCATACCAGGTGAGTGGTTCGGTATAAGTAAAAGCCACTTGCAAGGCTTCAGCACAATGTTGAGCGATCACATCGCGCAAGAATTCGGGGCTGATTTCCTGCGTAGCAGCATGCATCTGACTGATCTGATAGTTTTGACAGAAGCTGCACTGCAGATTACAGCTATTGGGGCCCAGTGAGAGAATACGTGATCCGGGATAATAGTGATACAAAGGCTTTTTCTCGATCCGATCCAGACTCAGACCGGTAGCCAGGGCATAGTTTGTGGCCATTAGAATGCCGCCCAGGTTTTTCCGAGCACGACAGCCCCCTAAAGCTCCATCGGTCAGGACGCAGTATTTTGGGCACAGCTCGCAAACAAGGGTTGTATCCTCTTCGTTGCGATAATACATTGCTTTGCGTTTCATCTCAAGTATTTTTCTATCTCCTGCATGTGATTCTGCAAAGCAGCGGCATTTTCAGTCAAGACCTTTCTTGCGGCCTGCCCCATGTTCACCGATAAGTCACGATCTGCGAGCAAGATCAGAATATCTTCCGCCAGAGTTTCCTTAAATGAGATCAGGATAGCCTGCTTCATTTGCAGAGCCGCCACGGAGTCCTTGCAGGACGAATGATGATTGCCGATGATGATCGGTTTGGAGTAATAGGCCGGTTCCAGGGGATTATGCCCGCCAAAATCATAGAAACTACCGCCAATGATGGCCAGATCGCAGATAGCATAGCACTCAGCCAGCTTGCCCAAAGTGTCCATCACCACGATCTCCCGCGCTTGCTGCATCTTGGAATGTAGCACATAGTCTTTTCCATATAAGAGATTCTCAATCTCAGGCACTCTTTTGGGATGACGTGGGGCCAGAATCACTTTTCAGATTGGGATGCTTTTCCTTGAGCTTAGGAAGGATGCTCAGTAGCAATTCTTCTTCTTTAGGACGCGAGGAACCCCAACAGAGGACGCGGTCGTTCTCAGAAAAGCCCCATTGGGCTTTTACCATTGAAGCAGTATAATCCGGCAATTCCAGCGCAAACTTGAGGTTCCCGGAAAATTGCGCCTTATTCGGAAAGAGTGTATCAAAGCGCTGTTGATCACTCTGGCTTTGGGCCAGGATGCCCGCGACGCTTCTACCGATATAATCTATCAGAATTTGAAAACGCTGGAATTTGCTCATGCTTTTAGGCGTTACCCGAGCATTGATAAAGAGCACGGGAATGCCCATTTTGCCGGCTGCGTATAGCATGTTTGGCCAAATCTCGGTTTCCGCGATAAGGATCAGTTTTGCTTGCCTGCGTCGTAATTGACGGCTTTTCAAGTGCGGAATGTCCAGGGGTGACAAGCTCACGCTCAGATCAGGAAAAAAGGGCTTGGGGCTCGCTCACGTCCGGTGACGGTGATAGTATTGATGCCCACTTTGTGGCCAGCTGCCACCAGGGCTTTGATCAGGCTCACCAAGGCATTGATCTCCCCCACAGACGCGGCATGCACCAGGATGTCCGTCTCACCCTTCCCAACTGATAGAGCTTGCCGGTAGTTCAGACAACCCAGAAAAAGCCATAACAGCGGATAGCCAAAGAAATACACCAGCTCCAAAAGGAGACGGTACAGGAAAAAGAGTACTATTAGCAGTATTTTCATCATCATCAATAAAAAAGGACGCCCTAACCAGGCGTCCCAAAATGGCGGGAGCGACGAGACTCGAACTCGCGGCCTTCTGCGTGACAGGCAGACGTTCTAACCAACTGAACTACGCCCCCAGCGTTGTTCTGTATGCAAATGTTTTTTCAAATTCTGGAAAGGCGGGTTTTTTGTCAAGCACTTTTTTGGGAATTTGGCCTGTTTCATCTCGGTATATGAGCCGGCAACCGGGCATTGAGGCAGATAAGCCAATATATCAGAGTAAGTTATCAGGTGCGAATATTTTCTGAAATCCGCAATGTCTTGTTTGAGTAGAAGCGTCATCTTGACGCTTGTATGCTTCAGGATGAAGCATCTACAATCCCTTTCCCGCTGTTTGAAGTCATTGCCGCCCGAAGATCAAGGGCTTCTCTGATCCGAGCTGTAGCTTCAAGATTCATCGGCTAACCTGAATCTTTCAAGCGGCATTAACTCCAAAGGAGACACTCCCCGGGGGGCTAAGGCGGGTATTTGCGAATTTGCGAATTTGAGGGCTGAGTGAGACGCATAACACATAACGCATCACGCATAACCAAAAAAAAAGAGGTATAGAACTATGAAAGTCACATTCAAGAACTTACTCAAAGCATGCGCGGGGGCCTGCGATGGCCTGGTGTATTATTACAATCCGCGTTTGGACAAAATCCTGTGCCGCAGGTATAAACGCCCGCGCACAACCCCTCAAAACGCTCTGCTCTCCGTACAATCAAGAAACCTGAGCAGCATCCCGCTGAGTGATCTCTTCAAGCAGGATCTGCGCTATTACGCGGAGTTCAGCCGGCAGCGGGGGCAATTGCTGAATTGGAGAATCGTTCTCATCTCAATGATGTATCGGATGGAAAAGACGGTACCCGATGTGGATCTGGCAATCCTAAGCAAAGATGAGATTTACACCCTGGATCTGCCCTGTGTGAGAGTGAAACGCGCGGTGGAGGCGGGCTTGCTGCTTTCGATAAAGGGGGTATCAGAGCTTGATCAATGCTATGTAGGGGTGAGGGGGTGAGGAAAGTAAGCCACCTGCCACCTGCAACCTGACAGGTGTTACAAGCCCCAGAAGCGCAGCGTGCGCTGGATCATAATCTCATGGGTGATGCCCGCTTCTTTGGGTTCATAACGGAAAGTGTAGCCCATCCGATAGTTTTTGGGCAGCACCAGGCGCAATGAAGTATCATGCGAGACCATGATCCGCGTCTTCTTCTGCAAGTCTGTAGCCTCTTGCAAACCCAGTTCATAATCCATGAAAAAGCGGTAGCCCAGATATTTGCTCATTGAGAGTGAGAGATTGTTGAGCAAGATGGAAGAAGAGAAGCGACTGATGTCGCTGCCAAAATTGGATAGATCAGCCAAATCTGCCAATTGCGAAGGATCAGAGGAGTATTCCGTAAAGAGATTTTGGATGAATCCGGCATTGATGGAAAAGCTATCCAGCTTGAAGGTTCTGCGGATCCAGTTTTCGGCAGGATAAAAAAAGGGAGTGAGCACTGTGGAATTCAAGTTGCCGCCGATCAAGCCCAAAGCTTCGTCCTGCAAGAGATTTTGCCTCTGTTCATTGGGTAAATCCTCAACTGCCTGATTGTAGCGCAAGCGGGACAGCACTTGAGTGATATTGCGATCCTGGGGGTTATCGCTGGTGAGGCTGATCTCCAGGCGATCCAGCAGGCTCTTGTCAAAATCCGGAGTGGAACGGACATTCAGGCTGATGGTACTGCCATCCGGAGTGCGCTTGTAAAACAAACCTTCCACGTTCATGATATCCTGCTGATCAATCATCGATATCGCGATGTTATCCACCTGAAACACGGTACCGAAGAAATCCACTCTGCCGCGATCCGAGGTGATGAATACTTCTTTTACGATGAAGGCAGAGCCGTCATACAAAAGATGGAGGAAGCCACCGGGCTTGAGGTTGAGGTTCGTGGGATATGTTACATAACGAACATTTTCTCCGATGTTGACGAAGAGATCCAGCTGAAATGGCAAGGGCACGGGATCACTCTCGGGTTTCCTACCCGTGCTGCGCACGGAAAGGATGAGATTGAGCAAGTTATCCGCTCCCGGAGGGAAGAGAATATCCAGATTTGAGGCCGTGACATGGGCTTCAATCTTCATATCATCAAAGGGACCACGAATCGTGGCAAAGCGGCTCCGCTGTCCTTTGAGTGCGATGTTTGACAGGGTTTTAGGTGGCGCCACGACCGGGATAGTGGCCTGGATACCCGGCTCTTCGATCATCAACCTGAGATAGCCAAGATCTAGGAAAGCGATCATAAAATGGTCTGAAGGTTCCGCGTCAAACACGTTATTCATGTAGAAGCGGCCATTACCCATGTTGAATTGGCCGCGTTCGAGCACAAAGCGATTGTTTTCAAAAGCGCCTTTAAGCTCGATATTGCGAAGAGCTTCCACCTGGTCTTGCAGCATCACGTAACCGCTATGGATATCCAGTTCTCCGCTATTGACCACGAATTGCTCGTCATCGTTGCCAATGCTGAGCCGGATCTTGGATACACCCCGGGAATCCACGATGTAGTCGCTAAGCTCCTTCAGCCAGGGGAATAGCTGCCCTTCGATGGCGAGATCCAGGCTGCGCTCTCCATCGAAAAACTCGCCCGTAATGATATTGTAGCCCAAAGACCCCTTGGCGCTTGCACTGAAGAGCTTATCCGAGCTTATCCAAAGGCTGTCCACCACCAGAGCATCGGCTTGTTGAGCTAATCTGACATTAGCCCGGTTAATCTCAAAATCTCCAAATCTGATGGCCTCCGCGCTTAGATCAGCGGCAAATTCAATTGCCCGATCATCTGCCAAAAGGTCCATAATAGTTACTCCGGCTGTACCACTAATGCTGGCCTCACCCGGAGGCTGAGTCAAGACATTTTCCATCTGCAAGTCCTGAATTGCAGTTTCCAGGCTGAGCTTAATCTCGGGCAAGAGGCTGGCTGTCCCCTTGAGTCCGATCAGCTCGAGAGTATTGGCCTTGATGCTGCCTGCGATGTTGATGTCTTCCGGCATACCGTCCAGTCTAAGATCCAGATCAAGCGGAATCACACTCAGAAGGTCAATCTCTCTCAGATTCATCCAGGCTTCCAGCCTGCGCTCATTGGCGCGATTGTATTTGGCAAAAAACGATAACGCGGAGAACTCCGGTATCATCAGCAGCAAATCCGGATTGAGCTGACCAAGCTTGGCCATGGTGAGGTCATATATGGCAAGATCAAAATTCATATCCTGCCAGTCTTTCAGGTTCACAGCTCCGGAGAGTTGAGCAGATCCTTGATTCTAAGTCCAAAGATATTCAATCGATCATCCGCGTAGTGAGCAGAAATCTCAAATTCCACCGGATTGTTGTTGAAATAGCTCTGATCTGAGCGTACTGAGGCCATAGCAGAGAAATCCCTCAGGTCTACACTGCCCAATATGTCAAGATTGCCGTTGAATGGGATGTCTCCTTCCATCGCAATCCCTATTTCACTATGAGTCCGAATCTTCCGATCCAGCATCAAAGCTGATATCTTGCCGGATACTACCGGGGCTAAACCTTCGATGCTATCAGAAGCATAAAAATCTGTCACAGAGATATCTCTGAACCTGGCATCCAGCAGGATCTGCTCTTGCATCAGGTCTCCGGTTACGGAAATATCAAAGCTATCGTTTGCGCTGATTTTGGCATCGACTAACAATGCCTCTTCCAGGGGGATCATCCTGGCATATCCGTTCACTTGCTCCAGGACGGCATCCCCGTAAGCGATTGTGAAATCCTTCAAGCGGGCTTCAAACATCGGAATTGGGCGCACGATCAAGCCTTCCAACTCCAGCGAGCCCTGTGCGTAGTATTCCTGCCCAAAAGTATCCAGAGCATCTGTTTGCAGCAGGGCGGTGATTGACATCAGATGGGGATCAAATTCTGCATTCAGCCTTATACTTTGGTTTTCCCATATAGCATCAGCATTCGTTAACTTGGCAATGTCGTCCTCGTAGCGGGCATTTATCGCGATATCGGTGCATGCCCACTGCTCGTAAGCTAAGCGTTCAGATTGGGCTTGAAGAAGCACCAGGGGATTATTGATATTACCGGAAGCCAGGGCCTGTGCATGCACATATCCGCTGAGCTCCGGCATGATCATGCTCAAATCAAAATCAGTGATTAGAGAAGAAACCGTCAAAGCTCATCTCCTTGCCCAGATCCGCAATCCTGATATCTGCCTCAAACGCTGCTGCTGCCCAGATTCGAACGCACAATCCTGACCGAGAGATTGTTGCTCTCCAGTTCGCTAGTGATCAGTGGAATGCTCACCCGATACTCATCTAACACTTTGGCAGTACTGTTCCAAATCAGGGACTTGGCAGAATAAACCGGTTCCACAGCCCCGAGCGGAACTCGGTATGACGCGGAGACATTGATCTCGCTGCGAAAATCCCGGATATCAGGATGCACGATGTAAAGGGGACGGAAAGAGGTGATTTCCGCTTCAGCCAGATCAATTCTACCATCATCTAAGCTGCCTTCAAAATTAACGCTGCCCCCCATCGATGTCTTTGCCTTTAATGATATATTGGTAACACTGCTGTTCCTAACTGTTAAGTTTATATCGCTAAGCTTCTCTTCTATATATAGATCACCCATGTTTACGATCTTGAGAGGGATCGCGAGATCGGTGGAAATGCTACCTTGTACCAAGCTCAGTCGCTTGAAGTATCCGCTTAAGTCAGGAATCTCAACTCTCCTCTGCTTGAGCTCGCTCGAGATTCTTTTGCTCTACTCTATAGCTAAATGAGCTACCGGTTGATGATCTCGATGCTTCCTACCACTCCTGATATCTTGAAGCGGGAGAAGATGAACTTATAGAGATTGTAGCGAACCCGCACGCTTTCAACGTCAAGTGAGATCAGGCTGTCTGAAGTAGCAAAGTGTAGATCCTGCAAGTATATCTGTTTGTCGCTGATGTGCAGATCCCCCAAAGTGATCTCGGCATCGATCAGTTTGCCCACTGTGTCTGTGAGGTAGTTTCTGAACCAATCCCTACCGCCAAAGGCATACCAGACGCTGAAGAATATCACGTTTATCAGCAGCAGGATCAGGATCAGTGACAGGAACTTACGCGGGCGTCGCATGCTATATCCCTAGCTTTGCCTCAGTACTCCACCGATGAGTTCGTAGCTTTTAGGGGCTCTGGCGGCAGCTTCTTCATCATGTGTAACGATCACGAAGGCTTGACCCAGCTCCCTATTCAATCTGGTCATCATTTCCCATACTTCCAGGCTGTGAGCCGGATCTAAATTGCCGGTGGGTTCATCAGCCAGGACTAAAGCGGGTTCATTGGCCAGGGCTCTGGCCAGGGCTACTCTTTGCTGCTCACCTCCGGAGAGCTGATTGGGATAGCGATTAAGGCGTGAAGCCAAGCCCAAAAGGCTAAGGAGTTCGCGAGCCCGGCTTAAGGCCACAGATGAGCTTTTTCCACCGATCATGATCGGCAGAGCCACATTTTCTGCAGCAGTGAGGTCTTCCACCAGATAATGGAATTGGAACACGAATCCCAAATCACGGTTTCGAATCAGGGCTGCTTCGCTGCTCAGTGAGGATATCATGTTTCCGCTATGAACACCTCTCCGGCATCCGGAGCATCCAAAAGACCCATGATATGCAGCAATGTGCTCTTCCCGCAACCACTTTTACCGGTGATGCAGATGAAATCATGCTTATTGATCTCCAGCGAAGTCCCAATCAGAACTTCAATCAATTGATCACTATCGTGATAAGCTTTTTTTATGTCATAGGCAGCAGCTATCAATACTCCTCCATTAAGCTTGATTGCGGAACAAAGTAATTATCTGAACTCTATCTATCTGCTTTAGCGGAAGATAGATACACAAAGCGATCAGAGCAGAGGCGACCAGAAATACTGCCATTAGATTAAAAGGAGTAATGCTTGCCCCCAAGGTATCAATGAAGTAAACGTCACCTTTGAGGCGGTAGAAGCTTTGTTTTTCGACCACCCAGGAGAGAAAGGCGCCAAAGAGCTGGCCGAGCGCTACCGCAATAATGGCAGCCAGGCCCACTCGCAGAGCAAATATCCGCTTTATTGATCTGGGGCTGGCGCCCAGGGTCTTGAGCACAGCGATCTCGTTCCCTTTATCGATGATAATCGTGCTGACCGCTGATACCACATTGAAGCCGGCAATCAGCACCAAGAACGAAAACACGATAAAGATAAGCCACTTTTCCATCTCCACCAGGCGTAAGAGACTGTGCGCATAGATATCCCAGGGAATGCTAACATATTCTATGCCCAGCAGTTCCGAGTATTCTCGGGCATAGCTTGAGGCCTGTTCCGCGTTTCGAATCCGAACTTCGATCTTACTGATGCTATCTGTAAGCAGCAAGAAAGACTCCGCGTCTTCCATCCTGCATATCACTATGCTGCGATCATTTTCGTAGTAACCGGAGCGGTAGAGAGCAGCTATGCGAAAAATCTGACTTCCGCTCATCATCCCCAGGGGGCTGATGCGATCCAGCTGGGGATAATTGAGAGTCATCTCATCCCCCGGCTCCAAGCCCAGGTCTCGAGCAAGATAATGACCACAACAACCTTCCCCGGGAGTCAAAGGCTCCGGGATAGTCTTCGATATACTTTGCGTATGGGAACTCAGGACTCAAAGTCATAAGCTCTGAGCTGAGCAGTGCGAATCTTATCGTTGGCCATAGCCATCATTGTATATTGGATGCTGGGGATAGCAGATACCAGCTCAGCTCGGGAATCAAGCTTATGGATCACCTTCTTGCTCTGCTCCAGGCTCATATAGCCACCACCCGAGGCCTGAATGGAAATGTGGGCAAAGCTATCCAGCAGCAAAGACCGAAGCGTGCTCTCGTAACCTTCAAAGAGGTTCAATCCGGCCGAAAGGATGCCCACTGACAGCACGATGCCCAGTACCATGAAGACAAAACTGAAGCGGAAAAGATTCCGCTTTGGCGCATGCAAGTATTTACTGAGAAAGAAGGTTTCCAGCCTATCCATCGGGAGCCTCGATATTGATCGTGCTTTCGATCGATAAGGGTAAGCGTTGAGCCGGAGACACTCGGTTGATAATGAGTTCTGAGATCAGCCCCAAAGAGATGAATTGCAAGCCTCCCAAGATCAAGAGCATGCCCAAAAACAAAAGAGGACGGTTTGAAAGCGGCATTCCCCAAAACAGCTTGAGCAGCGCCAGATAGACCGTTATTATGGTTCCGGCCAGGGTGGATAGCAAACCGATCCGGCCAAAGAGATACAAGGGACTCTTTACATATTGGGTGACCATCTTCACCGTCATCAGATCAAAAAATCCCCTTAAGTAACGCTCAATCCCGTATTTACTCTTGCCAAACTGTCGGGCACGGTGCTGCACGGCGATCTCCCCCACTTTGTAGCCCAAAGAATGGGCCAGGGCCGGAATGTAGCGGTGCATCTCTCCGTAGATCGAGAGTTCCTTGACCAAAGTCCTGCGATAAGCTTTGAAGCCGCAATTGTAATCCTTCAGCTTGAGCTTGAAGGTAATGGCAGTTACGCTGTTGAAGACCTTGGAAGGGATCCTTTTGTGGAGGGGATCCCGACGCTTCTTTTTCCATCCGGAGACCAGATCATAGCCCTCAGCCAGCTTATCCAGAAAAGCGGGAATCTCTTTGGGATCGTCCTGCAGATCGGCATCCATGGTAAACACAAGCTCTCCGGCAGCGATGTCAAAGCCTTTTTGCAGAGCAGCAGCCTTGCCGAAATTGCGACGAAACTTGATTACCTTCACATCATGGTCGGATTCCGCTAAGCTCTGCATGATGGCAAAGCTCTCATCAGTGGAACCATCGTCGATAAAGATCACTTCCGCAGTGTGAGCGCCGAGATTTGCCCGGATCTCCCGGTACAATTGCCGTAGGGAATCCGCTTCATTGAGCACAGGGATCACGAAGGAAAGATGCATATCTCCCAAGCTCCTCAGATGAAGATTCCCGCAATGCTGAGCGCTAATGCTGCGCTAAGCGGGATTTTGATATTATCATCAAGGGGAATCTTGCCCAGTTCGGCACCGGTGGCTGCTAAAGCCCCGATCACAGCCAAAAGCGGATTGCTCAACCAGTAGAGGGCAAACACAAAGCAGCTCACAAAGCAGGCCAGACTACCTTCCAAGCTTTTGTTGTTACGCAGAAACTTACGTTTCCCAAAGTTCATCCCGATCAGAGCAGCAAAAGTATCGCCAATGCTGAGCATGGCAATGGAAACACTTGCCGTCAAGGGATCAAAGAAAGCCACGCATAGCATACTGGCAAAGAGCAGATAGGTGGCTCCGGTAAAATCCTTCATCTCATGTTTGCGTAAGATACGACCAAAGACGCGATGAAAAGTCTTGCGAAAGCTCTTTTGCCAAAAGCGGTGAAATTCGATCACCATGCTGATCACCAAAGCTGCCAGAAGCAGCGAAAAAGCCATTTTGCGGTTCTCGAAACCCAATATATAGCGATAGCTAAGCGGGATCACCAATGAACTAAGGTGAACCGATTTTCTTAAGCTTTCGTTCAACCATCCCATATTAATCTCTGTGATCCAGAATCCGGCTGATGCGGATCTGGTTTGCGGATCTCCACAGAATCAAACAATCTGCCGCTTTATCTTTAGTCAGATGTACGCTGCCATTATCCAGATTCCAAGGGCTCAGATCGGAGTAGGATAATCCCTTTACCAGAAGGGTCGGCTCAGGATTCTTCTGCCCCCAGGGTAGGAGTAATTCCAGGCTTTCCCAGGTGCCTTCATCCAGCTCATCCAAGCTGCAAACGGCATCAAATTCCGGAGCAGCATTTTCATCCGGAGCCACAAAGTTCTGTTGCAGAAAATCGTTGAAACACTCCAAAAAGGGATCATACTCAGCCGGTTCCATGGTAAAACCGGCAGCTTTGGCATGTCCACCAAACTGTTTCAGATGAGCTTTACAATGGGCAAAAGCATCCACCATATTGAAGCCATCCTTGCAACGACCTTCACACACAGTATGGCCGTTATGATGCTTCAGCATGATGGTGGGGATGCCAAGCCGGTTCACGATATAGGTGGAAGCCGTTCCCAATAGCGAATAGGGGATCACGTCATCATCGTCATAATACACAAACAAACTGCCCACAAAATCCGACGAGAGAGTATCCAAAAAACCAAAGACCCGGTTAAGCTCGCTTTCCCAATTATTCTTTTGTTCTTCGAGCTCTTCAAACAATCTGGCTTTAGCATCCGATAATTGCAGCATAAAGCGCATACTGGTGTGATTCCCGCCTTCTTCTCTGCCGTTGCTATCAGTCTTGAGGTGTAAGTTACAAAGTTGAACTTGTCCGTAATCGTTGACACCCGGCTGTAATTGCGCAAGAGAAACTGCACAGTGTGATCCTGCACTTCATCAAAGTGTTCCAGCACGTGACGCACCAGGATGCGGTTCAGACCAATCATGGGAACTTTATCCGCAATGGAGCCCACAGCTGCCCAAAAATAGGCCGCGGGATCGATGGGGTGTTCCCATTTATTGGCCAAATAGCGGATCAGCATCAGAGCCACACCCACTCCGGCCAAAGCCTTGAAGGGATATTGGCAATAGGGCAACTGAGGATTCATGATGCTGTATGCCCGGGGCACCATCTCGGGTTGGATCAGATGATGATCGGTGATGATCACATCACAACCCAATGCGTTGAGTTCTTCCACACCATTGTAAGCTGATATCCCGTTATCCACGGTTATCACCAGCTTAAACCCACCTTCTCTCACGAAGTCGATAAAGCGCTGCTGAATCCCATGGGATTCGATGTTGCGATTGGGGATATAATAGCTGTGTCTTTGATAGCCACAGGAATTGAGATATTGATACAGGATATAGGTGCTGGTGATCCCATCAGGATCATCATGACCAAAGATAACCATTGGCTCGTTTTGAATGATCGCTTCCCGAATGCGCTCCGCGATGCTGTCGATATTGGCAAACAGTGCTTCATCCGGCAAGTCTTCGATACTGCCGGTCAAGTCTTCTTCTGTAAGGCCCCGTGCTGTTAGGATTCGTTTATACAAATCGTCCTTGTCGTTTACCATGCCTGCAAATCCTCCGCGATCGGGATATCCCTGGGAGCAGTTCTATCCGGAGCTTTACTGAAGATGTCAAAGCCTGTGATCCCAATCGAGAACATCAGGCTGCGATCACTCAGTTTGTTCTCTTCCAAAGAACCGCGACTAAGAATATTGGAGAGCAAAATCCACTCTGCTCACTTCATTCTTCAGAGGCAAAGTAAAGCCCATGGTATATGCCATTTCATCGATATCCGCGTTATTTCTCGCATCTTTGAACGGCAATTGACGGTACCACAGGCCGGCTCTCAGGGGAATCCCACGATACCAGTATTTTTGACCTTTCTCGGGTTCATAGGCCAGGCCCAGGCCTAGCTTAATCCCATCCCGATAAGATTCATCCACTTCAGAATACATTTCATAGTTTGCGTCCACTGCCACTTTGAGTTGAGGCATGGGTAAAGCGGTGTAGCTCACCGCATATTGTAATGGTAGATCCAGCGTATAGTCTTCAGCCGGCTCAGTTGTGTGTGTGGAAGAGCGTTTGCTTTCACCTTCCAATGTCACCGGTAGAGTCAGGTGCATGCCCACACTGTGCTTATCAAAACTTGAGAGTGCCCCAAAACTGAGGGTTGGGTTTTTGAAGCTGCGTAAGAGAGACTCTCTGGTAGGCACCGTGTTTGTCGCGGAAGTCTGTTCGAAAGTGCGTTTATCGTGCCCAAAGTAATAGTTCCCACTGATGCCCAGGTTTAGATTCTTATAGCTAAATGTATAAATCAGATCAGTGCGGAAGATATACTTATCGCTTTCCTGGCGCTCGATCGTGCTATCGGGATAGGCATATTGATTATTCACCACACCCGAGGCATAGGAGTTGTATTGAAACCCGATTCTATGCTTTTTAACGGGAACACTTACGCTGAAGTAAGGAAAATCCAGCGCATCGTCTCTAAAGCTGCGCTCTGTGCCTTGATACTCAGATTTATAGTTTGTGTATCCGGCGATTATCCCTGTTCCAAACAGGCTTTTGTTATCACGATTGGTCTGCGCGGGATTGGTATAACCCGTGTTGTAACGAAAGATATCGCTGGCTCCGCTATCCCCCATTCCCATGCTATAAACATCTCTGCCATAAAACTGCACGGGATAGCCGTAATAGGAAAAGATCGAATTGCCTGCCCACAGGGAGAAGGCCAATATGGCCAAGCCAAGAGTCATGAGCTTCTTCATTTTTTACTTCCTGATTTGTGATGAGCCGGCTTCACGGGGTCAGCCGGGATTCTGAAAAACTTGTAGGCGTTGTTAAAAGACGCCTCTGCCACTTCATTGGGAGTAATGCCTTTGATGTCGGCGATCTTCTCGGCTACCAGATGCAGTAATAGCGGGGAGTTGCGTTTTCCCCGATGCGGATGCGGCGGTAGATAGGGACAATCTGTCTCGATCATAAAGCGGTCCATGGGCACCAAACGCACCACGTCATCCAGATGCGAATTAGCATAGGTGATGCTACCCGTAAAGGACATCATCCAGCCGGCATCCAGAACCTGTTGCGCGAAGACGATATCTCCGGAAAAACAGTGAAAAACAGCTTCTTTCACGCCCTCTTGTTTGAGGATATTGTAGCACTCCTGATGCGCTTGACGATCGTGAACCACCACCGGAAGGCATACTCCACTGCAAGGTGCGCCTGATTGGCAAAGACATCACGTTGCACCGGATATGGTGAGAGATTGCGGAAAAAATCCAGCCCGATCTCTCCAATGGCCACCACTTTCTTTTCTCGGGCATGCTTTTTGATGATCTCGGCGTCAAAATCCTGCGCATCATGCGGATGATAGCCCACCGTGGCAAAGATGTGTTGATGCTTTATGGCCAGCTCCAATGAAGAGATGGCAGTCTCTTTGTTAAAAGCGATATTGATGATGTATTCTACACCACTTGAAAAACACTTGTTAATCAGGTTTTCCCGATCTGCGTCAAAATCTGGCAGATCAAGGTGGGCATGAGTCTCAAAAAGTTTCATGTTCAGTAACCAATCCCCTATTTTAGGTTTGCGTCAAAGTATCGGATTCCCTTCATCTTGTCAAAGGGAATTTTATCGCTTGCTCTGTTTTGAGCTAAGGCAAACTGCGCGGATGCAGCGATTGCCGCAGTCTCGGCTCGCAAGATAAGTGGCGATAACATAATGCTCTTAAGCCCCTTCATCAGGTCAAACTCCTCCGGGCTAAAGCCACCCTCCGGCCCGATGATAAAACATAGCTTATGCCTATCAGCAATGTCCCTCAGCATGACGGCTTTTTCCTTCTCTGAGCACAGAAGCGGCGTATATCCCTCTGCTTCGATCAGCGCAATCGCGTCTTTGAGGTTTCGCGGTTCATGCACTCTTGGCAGAAACGGATTATCACACTGTTTGATGGCACTCAATGCTACTTTGCGAAAGCGGACTATCGTGTTTTTCCCCACGTTACGCACCGAATGTTGCGATGTAAAGGGAAAGAAATCCCGCGCTCCCAATTCAGTGCATTTCTCGATCGCCAATTCATCATGATGGTTTTTGAGAAGAGCAAATGCTATGGCAAACTGCGCTGTCTCCGAGCCGGATACTTTGATATCCCGTAGATGCAGCACTGCCCTATCTTTTTGCAGATCAACGATTTTAGCTTCTGCCAGGATGCCGGTACCACTATTGAGCAGGATGATATCGCCGAGCTGCCTGCGTTTCACCCTACACAGATGGTGATATTCATCTCCGGAAATCTCAATCCTATCGGATGTTGACTGCAAGTCAGGGCAATAATAGGAGGGCATCTTTAGCTAAAATACTCCCGAAGTTTCTTAAAGAAACCGCGACCCGGCTTCATTTCTCGTTTCAGATCATATTCACGCAGTTTCTCATAAAGTTCCTGCTCATCCTTGCTAATCTTGGTGGGAGTAACCAGGATTATTTTCACCAGTTCATCACCTTTGCTATAGGTATTGAGGCCTTGAATGCCCTGGCCTTTGAGGCGGAAGATTCTCCCGCTTTGCGTGCCGGCGGGAATCTTCATCTTGACTTGACCGGTGAGAGTGGGCACCAATACTTCATCACCCAATACTGCCTGGGATACTGAAACCGGAAATTCCATCACAATGTCATTGCCATGGCGTTCAAAGATATCATCTTGCTTTTCGTGGATCAGCACCAGGATGTCACCCTGCTTCCACCGCGCGGACCAATGTTGCCCTGGCCTCTGAGCCGGATATACTGATTCTCTTCCACTCCGGCGGGTATCTTGACGTTGATTTCCTTCACGCTGCCCATGCGGCCTTCGCCGTAGCATTTGGGGCATTTATTCTTGATGATTTTGCCTTCACCCCGGCAGGAAGGGCATTCACTCACGGTTTGCATTTGCCCAAAGAGCGATTGCCGCACCTGACGTACCTGACCTGTGCCCCGACATTGCGAACAGCTTTCCACCTGTCCGTCAGCTGATCCGCTACCGTTACACTTATCACAAGCTTCTTTGGTGCCGATCTTGATCTTCTTTTCGGCTCCGGTGGCAATCTCTTTGAGAGTGAGAGACAGCTCTATCTGCAAGTCTTCTCCACGATTCGAGCTGCGTCCACCGGAGGATCTGCCCCCAAATCCGCCACCAAACAGAGTTTCAAAGATCGAGGAGAAGCCATCGCCAAAGATATCGTTCAGATCACCGCGATGCGTGAAGTTTTCCCAAGAGAAGCCACCCGCGCCAAACTGACTTTCCACTCCGGCATGACCATATTGATCATATAGTTGCCGCTTTTCTTTGTCACTCAACACTTCGTATGCTTCACTGGCTTCTTTAAACTTCTCTTCTGCTTCTTTGTTGTCCGGGTTTTTATCCGGGTGATACTGCATTGCCAGCTTGCGATAGGCCTTCTTGATACTTGCTTCATCGGCGCCTTTGTCCACGCCCAGCACTTCGTAATAGTCTCTTTTTGCCATGTCTTCTAAAAATCTCCTTGCGCTGCCCCGATGCTATTTTTCGGGACTAAAATATATCAAATGTGGCTCAGACAGCCGGGATGCCCGGCTGCCGGAGTCTAACTTAAGTCAGTTCTTTATTTATCGTCTACCACTTCAAAATCAGCGTCAATCGGTCCGTCATGCTTTGGCTGTTCTTGCTGCTGTCCGCCTGCAAAATCATCAGGATTGAAGCCTTGAGCATTAGGGTCAAAACCGGCACCACCGCCTTGCTGTTCTTGCATTTTCGCATACACGATTTCGCCCAGCTTTTGCGCTTTCTTACCCAAGCTTTCTTTGATTGAGTTCACCGTCTCGGCATCGCTTGCTTTGTCAAGCTGTTCCTTGGCGCTCTTGATTTCTGCTTCAAGCTCGCTCTTTTCGCTATCCGAAAGCTGATCACCATATTCACCCAATGATTTCTCGGTGCTGAAGATCAAAGCGTCAAGCTCGTTTTTGGCAGAGATGAATTCCTGACGTTTCTTATCTTCCTCAGCGTGCATTTCGGCATCCTTGATCATGCGGTCGATATCTTCCTGATTGATGCTGCCGGCACGGTCGATCTTGATTGATTGTTCCTTGCCGGTACCTTTGTCCTTGGCCGATACATGCAAGATGCCATTAGCATCGATATCAAAGGTAACTTCGATCTGCGGCACTCCGCGCGGAGCGGAGGGTATGCCCACCAGGTCAAAGCGGCCCAGGCTCTTGTTATCATTTGCCATCGGGCGTTCACCCTGCAGCACATGGATGGTAACCGCGGTCTGATTATCGGCAGCGGTGGAAAATACCTGGCTCTTTTTGGTAGGGATAGTGGTATTACGTTCGATCAATTTGGTCATCACGCTGCCCAGGGTTTCGATGCCCAATGATAGCGGAGTTACGTCCAGCAATAGCACATCAGACACATTGTCGTCACCGGAAAGGATGGCGCCCTGGATAGCAGCGCCAATGGCCACCACTTCGTCCGGATTCAAGCTGCGATTGGCCTTTTTGCCAAAGAACTTCTCGACCGCTTCGCCCACTGCAGGGATGCGGGTGCTTCCACCCACCATCAGCACTTCCTGGATGTCTGAGGTGCTTAGCTTGGCATCGGCTAAAGCCCTTTTGCAGGGTCCCAAAGTACGTTCCACCAGATCCGCGGTAAGACGGTTAAACTCAGCCAGGCTGAGATCCAGATTCAGATGCTTTGGCCCGGTGGCATCTGCCGTGATGAAGGGCAGGTTTATATTGGTGGTCACCGTTCCGGAAAGCTCGATCTTAGCTTTTTCAGCGGCTTCTCGCAGGCGTTGCAAAGCCATGGCGTCTTTGCTGAGATCGATGCCTTCTTGCTTTTTGAACTGATCCACGATCCAATCTATCACGCGTTTATCAAAATCATCTCCACCCAGGTGGGTATCACCATTGGTGGCCAGCACTTCCACCACGCCGGATGATATATCCAGAATCGAGATATCAAAGGTACCGCCACCTAGGTCATAAACGGCCACCTTCTGTTCTTTCTTATTCTCCATGCCATAGGCCAAAGCTGCGGCTGTAGGCTCGTTGATGATGCGCTTCACGTCCAGTCCGGCGATGCGTCCGGCATCCTTAGTAGCTTGACGCTGATCGTCGTTAAAATATGCCGGAACGGTGATCACGGCTTCGGTAACCGTCGTGCCCAGATAGGCTTCCGCGGTTTCTTTCATCTTGGTGAGGATGATCGCGGAGATCTCCTGCGGTGTGAAATCCTTGTTTTGCACGTCCACATGCACCGCTGCCTGGTTCTTCACTCCGGATACAATTTTGTAGGGTACTTGCTTAGTTTCTTCAGCCACTTCGCCATGAGCGCGGCCCATGAAACGCTTGATCGAAAATACTGTGTTGAGCGGATTTGTAACCGCCTGACGTTTAGCGTTTTGGCCAACCAGACGCTGGCCATCTTTGGTGAATCCAACCACAGAAGGAGTGGTTCTTCCGCCTTCCGCGTTTGTGATGACGACGGGCTTGCCGCCTTCTACTACGGAACACATGAGTTTGTGGTTCCCAGATCAATTCCGATTATCTTTCCCATTTATTCCTCCTGGGTGCTAATTTTTGTGCCATTGGATACCGCCACGCGCACGGGACGGATCACTTTGTCATGCATGGTGTAGCCGTTTTGAATCACTGCGGCTACGATGTTTTCGTCATATTCGCTGGGGGATATGAGCCAGCGCGTCATGAAAATCAGGATCAAACTCTTTGCCCAAAGCCTCGATCTTCTTCACCCCTTCCTTTTCCAGTGCTTTTGCCAATTGCTTTTCGATCAATTGGATACCCTGGAAAAAGGGATTGGCCAGATCCTCGGGTTTGGCATTAGTAAAAGCCCGTTCAAAATTATCCACCACATCGCAGATTTCCAGGGCCAGCTTCTGCGTGGAAGTCCTGATCCAATCCGCTTTTTCGGCAATAGTGCGTCGACGGTAGTTTTCGAACTCCGCCATCGCCCGCAGATATTTATCGTTCAATTCTGCCACCTCAGCCTGCAAACTTGAGATCATGTCTTCAGGGCTGATGTCTTCAGCGCTGATTGACTCTTCGTCAGTTCTGATTTCAGATTCATCCACTTTGTGCTTATCAGGGTTCATCTTTTTATCCTATGTCATTTTCTTGCTCATTTAGCCTCCTAACGCGGCACGATCATACCCCTGCGGGTAGTT
>JAJOKA010000039.1 GCA_021206555.1 Candidatus Cloacimonadota bacterium
CCATCTTCGGCAACGGCATCAAAGAGATACTTGCAACGCGCGATGGCGTCATCCCATTGACCGATGTCACGCTGTTGTGAGCCCACATGAAAGGATAAACCGTAGGGATTGAGGCCCAGATCCCGCGCTTGCAGAATCAGATAGTAGATGAGATCGGAGTGCGAACCAAACTTCCTGGATAAGGGCCAGTCTGCTCCGGTGCCTTCCGTGAGAATCCGGAAAAAAACCTTTGCTTCCGGGGCTGCGGCGGCAATGCTGAGCAGATCATGCTCGCTATCGGTGGCAAAGAGGCGAACGCCTTTTGGTAGAAATACTCTATATCCACGCGCTTTTTGATCGTATTGCCATAGCTGAGCCGAGAGGGGTCAACTCCCAAACTCAGCATCAAATCCAGCTCATAACGGGAAGCGATGTCAAAGCAAGCGCCCCTGCTGTGCAGCAATTCCAATATCTGCTCCATGGGGTTTGCCTTTACCGCGTAATATATCTTGGCCTGCGGAAAACTATCCGTAAGTTCCGTGTATTTCTGTTCAATCAGTTGCAGATCCATTACCAAAGTGGGAGTGGGCAGGTTCTCCGCGAAACGTTTTATCTGCTCAAAGCGCTGTGGATCGATATAGCGTTCCACGTTGAAATGATAAGCTTCTTTGTACATTACGAGTCCTCTTTCGATGATAATCCAATCACCTTATTTCAAGGCACATTTTATGTCAAACAAATAGCTGCGGGAAGCAGGATTCTTCAACTCCCAACTTGTTATTGAAGGATATCTGTATCCCCAATCCCATCGAGACGGCATTTTAGTTAGCATCGCCATGTCCATAGAACTTCCGTTAGCCCGGAGGGCGATATAAGATAGCGAGGGAGTGGAGCGGAGCGAAACCCCTCGTGATGCGGTACACCCACCGGATAAGCCCTTTATGGGCGAAACAAATACCCTTATCCAAACGCAATTCCCGTATCCAAACCAGGGTGATCCATTGTGTCGCCCCATCCGGGGCTAAATCACTTCTTTGCAATGCGTAACGAGGGGTTCACACCCCTCGCTATGATCTGTCGCCCATGAAGGGCTAAGCGGAACTAGCCACCCCAGCTTGCCACCCCAATGGCCACCTATTGAGATACGCTCATGATACGGTCATGATATGGTGATTTCCATGAGCGTATCATCACCGTATCATGACCGTATCTCAATAAGGATGGATTAGGGTGAGAGAATGTACTTGACCCGGCAGCTTGGTTGAAAGAGTTTGCGCCCATGAAAAAGATCATCCACATCGATATGGACGCCTATTTTGCCGCGATTGAGATTCGGGAGAATCCTTCGCTGAAGGGCAAATGCGTGATCGTGGGAGCTCACCCAATAGCCGGGGGGTGGTTTCCACCTGCTCCTATGAAGCGCGTAAATATGGCATTCATAGCGGGATGAGCTCTTATCAGGCCTGGAAGCTCTGTCCGCAGGCCGTCTTTGTGCACAGCGGTTTTGGGCTGTATAAAAGAAGTGAGCAGCCAGATTCGGGAGGTCTTTTATTCCATCACAGACCTGGTGGAGCCCATGAGCCTGGATGAGGCCTATCTGGATGTGACCGAAAACAAGATCAATGAAGCTGATCCGGTCAAGATTGCCCGCCACATCAAGGATGAAGTGCTGCGGATCACCCGGCTCACCTGTTCCGCGGGGGTATCCTACAACAAGTTTTTGGCCAAGATCGGCTCGGATATGAACAAACCGGACGGGCTTACAGTGATCAAGCCCGAGGACGCGCAGAGAGTGCTGTTTGCTTTGCCCATCGGCAAATTTCACGGGATCGGGAAAGTGACCGCTGCCCGCATGAAGAAGATGGGCATTCACAATGGGGAAGACCTATATAGACGTGATCTGAAAGAACTGATCAAGTATTTCGGCAAAGCGGGATTCTTTTATTTCAACGTAGTGCGCGGGATCGACAATCGAGAATTGCACACGAATTGGGAGCCCAAGTCCATCTCCTGCGAGAGCACTTTCCACGAGGATCTGGCCAATATCAATGATCTTCTGCAAGAACTGCGCAGATTGAGCGATAAACTGGCCACTCGCATGAGCATGAAAAACCTGCAAGGGCAGAATCTGGTGCTCAAAGTGAAATACGATAACTTCGAACTCAATACCCGCAGTATCGCCATGCCCCATTTTACCAATGAACGCGAGACCCTTTACCGCTACGCGGAACAGCTCCTGATCTCAAATTGGGACGCGAACCGTAAAGTACGTCTGCTGGGGCTGGGAGTGGGTAAATTGGATAATCAGAATGAGTATGAGCAGATGAGTCTTTTTTGAGGTTTGAGGTTTGAGGTTTGAGGTTTGAGGTCTGAGGTCTGAGTGGTTCGTCACGGGACGTGTCGAATCTTAACACCTGCAACCTGCAACCTGTAACCTGCAACCTAAGCCTCTGCACTGCAAGTTAATGCGGGGGGTGTCATGCTCGATACCAAAAAAAAAACCTTGTAGAAAATCGCAAGGCTAGAAAAGTGGCTCTCTTGAGAACAAAATATTGATCCAAAGTGGAGGATATAATGCTCGATGACCTGAGAAAGAAACAAAAGATCATCATTTATTTTGTGGCCGTAATCTTCATCCTGGGGATGGGAGCAATCGGTATAGTGGAGATTTTTACTCCGAAACCCTATCTCGGCAGGGTGGATGGCACCAAAATCACCCTGGAAATGTATCAGGGCAAGATTCAGGATATGTATGCCCGGTTTAATGAACAGAATCCCAATCAGCCTATGGACGAGAATACCCGCAGATCCCTGGAAGGTCAGGCCTGGCAGGAATTGGTGGATGAGATCCTTTGGGCAAAACAGATAAAGAAACATAGGATCAAAGTGAAGGAAAGCGATATCCTCACCGAGATGCAGAACAATCCGCCTCAGGAATTGATGCAAAATGAATCCCTGCAAGTCAATGGCAGATTTGACAAAAGCTTGTATCTGGCTGCTTTGAAGAACAATCCCGAGTTCTTCCTCATGATGGAAGACTACGTGCGCAGCTATCTGCCCCGCAAGAGATTGCAGGAAAAGATCATGGCCAATGCCGGCATCACGATCGACAGTCTTAAAAGCTGACTATGTGAAAAAACAACGACATCGTGAATGGTAAAATCCTCTTCTTCGATTTTAACAATATCACCAATGTCGAGATCAGCGATGCTGATATCCAGGCGCAATATGAGAAGGATAAAGAAGAGAAATACAAAAAAGGTCCTGCCACCCGCGCGAAGTATCTTGCTTTCTCTGAAGAGCCTTCGGACAAAGATTTTGAAGATGTCAAACGAGCTGCCGTCGAGATTCGAAACCGTGCCCTGGCCGGTGAGAGCTTCAAGGATCTGGCTGTTGAGTATTCCGATGATCCCGGTTCCGGTCAGAATGGCGGATCCCTGGGCGTGTTTGGCAAAGGCCAGATGGTTCCTGAATTTGAAGCTGCCGCTTTTGCCCTCAAAGAAGGCGAAATCTCTGAGCCCGTGAGAACCAATTTTGGTTGGCATGTGATTCTTTGTGAACGCATTGTCAGCGCCGGTGACGAACCGCAGATCGAAGCCAGCCACATCCTCTTCCGCGTGGAAGCAAGCGAAGCTACCAAACGCATGATAGAGGAAAAAGCCCTTGATGCCCAGAAACTGGTGCGCAAAAAAAGGCTTGATGAAGCCGGTAAAGAGCTGGAAATCGAGCCAGTGGATACCGATTGGGTAGCCCATGACGCGCAACACATCCCCGGCATCGGGCAAAACCGTCCCATGCTGTCATGGATGGTGAAAGCCAAAGCTAAAGCCGTTTCCGAGCTTTTCCGCGATCAACAGAATCGCTATATCGTCGCGCAAGTGACCGAAAACAAAAAGACCTATTACGAAGACTTTGAAAAAGTAAAACTACGCATCAAATACGAGCTGGAAAGACAGAAGAAGATCGAGCTCACCAAGCCCAATGCCGAAGCCTTCTTCGCTCAATATAGCGGGGAAGAACTCTTTGCCAAAGCTGAAGCTGAAGGCTGGAAAGTGTATGATGTGAACAACTTCAAACGCGGAAACAGCGTGCCCGGCATCGGCATCTCAGAAGCCTTTGCTGACGGTGCACTGGCGCTGAATGACGGTCAGGTGAGCGGCTTGATTCACTCTGAACAAGGCAGCTTCGTGATCCTGGCCAACGAACGCAAACGTCCTGACCTGGAAGCCTTTATGGCGGATGAAGCTAAACAGCAAGAGATCCGTGATAAGATGGAAAATGCGGCTTGGAATCGCTGGTTCACTCAAATGCGCAAAGACGCCAAGATCGTGGATAACCGCGCTCAATTTGGTATGTAATCAGGGATTGACTTAAGGTCTTAGTCCCCAAAACAATATCAGGGATGCGGAGTATAAAGCTTTGCATCCCTTTTCTTAAGGAGTATGAAATGAGTAAACTTATGGCCGGCGTAAGCGGCGTGCGTGGCGTCTATGGCGAAAGCCTGAACCCCCACGTGGTACAAAAATACAGTGCCAGCTTTGGCATCCACCAAAAGCAGGCCTATGGCAAAGGCAAAATCATCGTGGGCAGAGACAGCCGCACCACAGGCGTGGCAATGCTTTCTACCATCGTGTCAGCCTTGCTGAGTGTGGGACTGGATGTGGTGGATCTGGGCATCGTCTCCACTCCCACCGTGCTGCTGGCAGTGGAGGATTCCGATGCCATCGGCGGGATCTCGATCACCGCTTCCCACAATCCGCCTGAGTGGAACGCCATGAAATTTGTGGATCAAGACGGGATGTTTCTTTCGGCTGACAAGGCCGCTCGCTTCTTGCAATTAGTGGATGCGGAGATCGATTGGGTGGATTGGCAGGAGATAGGTCAGTTGACCGGTGATGCTGAGGCCAGCCGTCGTCATTATCGACAAATCCTGGATATTCCCTATCTGGATCTCGCCAAGATCAGAGCTCGAAAGTATAAAGTTGTATTAGATTCGGTCAATGGAGCCGGAGCAGCGATCTCTCCGATGCTCCTGGAAGCCCTGGGCTGCGAAGTGATCAGCATCAATGAAGCTCCCACCGGTATCTTTGCCATCCCGCTGAACCTTTGAATCAGAATCTGAGGCAATTGGAAGAAGCTGTCAGAGAACACAAAGCGGATCTGGGTTTTGCCACTGATCCCGATGTGGACAGGCTTTCCATCGTTTCCGATCAAGGATACTGCATCGGAGAAGAGCTCAGCGTAGTGCTCTGCCAATGCTTTGTCCTGCCCAAAAACAAGGGTGACATCGTGGTCAATCTTTCCACATCCATGCTCAGTGATGATATCGCGGCCAAATATGGCGTGAAAGTGCATCGCACCAAGGTGGGGGAGATCAACGTGGGCAAAAAGATGCAGGCCATTGGCTCACCCATCGGGGGGTGAAGGAAATGGCGGAATCATCTGTCCCGAAGTGCATTACACGCGTGACGCTCCGGCCGGCATGGCTCTGATCCTGGGTCTTTTGGCCGAAAGCGGTAAAAGCATCAGTGAACTGGTTGCGGAAACTTCCCAAATACTATTTTGCCAAAGATAAAGTGGAGTTGGAACCGGCCAGGATGGACAGCGCCATGGCCAAAGTGCCCGAGATCCTGAAGGGATACGAGATAGACGATCAGGACGGCATCAAGGGCGTGGGGGACAAGCACTGGATCCACATTCGCAAATCCGGCACCGAACCCATTATCCGGGTCTATGTGGAAAGCGATTCGCAAGCTCGCAGTGATGCTATTTGCAGTGATACCATCGCTAAGCTGCAGGGGTGAGCCAAACCGGAGATTAAGATTACTATCATGTATTGTGAAAGCGGCGTTCAGCCGCCTTTTATTTTGTCTCCATAGCTTGCGTAATAATGTCACCTCATCTTAGAATTCTCTTCAGTCTCTGAGCGTGTACGATGTCTGAACCACTGAATATGGTACGAGTTGCAGGGTTGTATCCTACAGAAAGTGCGATATCATTTATCGCAAGCTCGTAAGGTTGCCGGAAGAGCTGATAAATCGAGCCTAACCAGAGCTTGGCATGACTATGAGTGATAACAAAACCAATTGCTGAAGGCTTGATCAAATCCATTGCAAGAAGTAGCTTGACAAATCTGTAGATGATGCCTCTTTGGGAGAAAAATAGTAAGGATGAACACAAATGAAGATTGCTGCCTGCGCCTTTCCCATCATCGTGGATCTGGAGCTTGCCACCCAAACCATGTTCAGCTACATAGATCAGGCTGCGGAAGCCAAGTGTGATATGATCGTGTTTCCCGAAGCAGCTTTGGGAGGTCTGGATATCAGTGGCGTGATCTCGATTGATAGCCTGATGGGCTTGAAGATAGACGCATTGTCCATCTCACGCATCAAGGAAAAGGCCGCTGCAAGCTGCATCTCGATCGGACTCGGTTTTTTGGAACTCTCTGAAGACCTGATCTGGGATTCGTATCTGATCTTTGACCAGAGGGGTGAGACAGCATTGCATTATCGACGCTACACCGATGGCTGGTTGCCTCGCGTTGGCGCACCGGATTACTACGGTTGTGGCAAGGTATCAGGGGTCACTCAATCCGGCTTTGGCAAGCTGGGGGTGCTGCTCTGTGGAGATCTGTTTCATGAAGACCTGGTGCGGTTGATGGCCGATCAAAGCGTGGATCTATGTCTGCATCCCATGGCCAGAGCTACCCCTATTCCATCAATACTCAACGGCACTGGGATAGTGAGGAGTTTCCTTTTTACCTGGAGCAATACGCCAAACTCAAGACCAATGTGATCGTCTGCAACTCAGTAGATATTGAGCGCCAAGATCTTACGCCATATTGTGGGGGAGCCTGGTTCATCGGCAAGGGACGGGTGATCAGCAGCCTGCCATTGATGCAGGAAGGACTGCTTATCTATGATGGATTTTAGCCCAGAGCCAGCCTCAAATCAGGTTTGCATGACGGATAGATCATACAATATAAAAGCCCGGAATCGCTCCCGGGCTTTTTGATATGTATTGGGATTTCTCCCTTGTTCTTATTTCCTGCGGGTAAGGTGTTGCACCGCTTGCTTTTCTTTGTGGGTAGCTTTGGTGATATCGATCACCAGGTTGCTGGCCACGAAGATTGAGGAATAGGTGCCGAAGATCACACCGAGGCAGATGGCGAAGGCGAAGTCATTCAACACTGTGCCACCAAAGAGATACAGTGAAAGAGCTGTAATGAAGGTGGTTCCTGAGGTGATCACTGTGCGGGAAAGAGTTTCATTGATCGAGTAATTGATCACCTGATCAATGGGCTCTTTACGGCGCAGTTTGAGGTCTTCACGGATGCGGTCGAAGATCACGATGGTATCGTTGATGCTATAACCCACGATGGTGAGCAGGGCGGCAATGATCTGAATGGTGATCTCCTTGCCGGTGAGGGCAAAGATACCCACGATGATGATCACGTCATGCGCCAGAGCAGCAATAGCCATGAGGCCAAAAGTGAGCTCAAAGCGGAACCAGATGTAGACGATCATCAGGATCAGGGCGATAACTACTGCCAACATGGAATTGGTGCGAAGTTCGCTGCCGACCTTGGGCCCCACTTCATAGATTTCTTCGATCACATCGCGATTCACGTCCCGGCCTTCCACGTGTTTGGGGAAGTTCTGAGTGATGATATCGATGATCACGTTTTTGGTGTCGCCTGATACTTCCGCTTTGGATTCAGCACTCTTAATCTTAATCATGAATGTGGCATCATCAACCGGGCCAACATGCTGGATTTCAGCTTCAGGGAAACCGTTGTTTTTCAGCACAGTTCTCAGTTCATCGATCATTATGGGAGGTACAGAACTATCAGCAGCTTTCATGTCCACCTTGGCGGCCACACCGCTGGTGAAGTCAATACTCCAGTTCAATCCGCGGACAAAGAGACCCACGACGCCGGCGAGAATGAGAATCACGGAAATCACGTAAGCTACCTTGCGCATTCCCACGAAATTGATATTGGTATTTTGCATTAATCTCATTGTTCTCTCCTTACAGGCTCAGGGTCTTTTTGGTACCGGTGATGATGAAGGTATCGAAGATTGAGCGCACAAAGACGAGCGCGCAGAACATCGATCCGATGATACCAATGGTAAGCGTTACGGCAAAGCCACGGATGGGGCCGGTGCCAAATTGATAGAGCACGATGGCCGCGATCAAGGTGGTGATATTGGCATCCCACACGGTGATGGTGGCTCTCTTGTATCCGGCATCACAAGCTGAACGCGGGGTCTTGCCCTGATCCAGTTCCTCACGGATGCGTTCAAACACGAGCACATTGGCGTCCACAGCCATACCGATGGTGAGGATGATACCGGCAATACCGGGCAGAGTGAGGGTTGCGCCAAAAGCGGTAAGCATAGCCAGAATAAAACCCACGTTAAAGATCAGAGCAAAATCGGTAACGAAACCACCAACTTTGTAGTAAACGAGCATGAAGAACATGACTACGATCAAGCCGATGAGACCTGCCATCGAGCCGCTTTTGATACTGTCTGCGCCAAGGGTGGCACCGATGATGGAAGTGGAGGCTGGGGAGATCGGAGCGATAAGGTTTCCGGTATTGAGCACGATGGCCAGTTCGTTTGCTTCCTGAGAAGTAAAACGTCCTGTGATCTGCGCTCTGCCGCCGGCAATGCGTTCCTGAATATTCGGAGCCGAATAGACAACGTCATCAAGCACGATGGCCAGGCGTTTGCCCACGTTATCGTTGGTTACTTGTTCAAACTTCCGTGCGCCCTCGCGCTTCATCTCGATTGAGATGTATGGCTTATTGGCGATGCGGGGATCGGTGGAAGTGGATGAACCATACTCCACCTTGGCCCTGGAAATATCTGCGCCGGAAAGCTCTACTGCGGAAGAAAGCACATGCAGTGCGCGGTCTTCACGCGAGGTAGCGGTTTCGGAGCGTTCCAAAGCCAGCTGCCAACCGGCAGGAACGGCTTGCTTGAACAGTGAATCTGCTAAAAGCTCGTTGATCAGCCGAACGTTGTCCCAGGAAACTTCATATCCCATTTCTCCGGGACGGATTAAACTGCTGAACACGCCTTGTCCGGCAGGAGTAGTATCGGCATTCAAAGTATCGACAACGATTTCTTTGTCCAGTTTATCCAGCTCAGCCAGAGCAGGGAAGAAACTGAGATTGGCGTTGATATTTGCGTCAATGGTATCCAAAACGCGCTTGGCCTCATCGGGCTGAGCGACGACTTTGAATTCCAACATAGCGGTTTGCTTGATCAGGTTTTCTGCGGCTTGAAAATCGCTTACTCCGGGTAACTGTACCATGATCCGGTTTTCACCCAGTTTCTGGATGGAAGGCTCAGCTACACCAAATTGATCTATACGTTCGCGAATGATCTTGATGTTCTGATCAACCGCGCCACGTGCGTCAGCAGCAGAAAGTGCGGAAGTATCCACTTCCAGCAAAATCTGCATGCCACCCTTCAGATCGAGCCCGAGTTTGAGCTTGTGTTGAGCCCACCACTCAGGCAAATTTGGGATCGCCAAAGGAGCCAGATAAAAGGCTGTTACACAGATGAATATGATTATTGAAAGACCGCGCCAGGAAAACTTCTTCATTGGCTTATGCTCCCTTATTTCGTATTTTTTACATCAAATAATCGTGTTTGATCCAAAAGTCTGAATCTCCACTATCCGTCAAGACCTTTTTTTGGAAGGCTCAGGTAGTCTTGAAGCCCACAGGTTTGTTTTCGCCCTGACCGTGGACTTTGATCTCGCCAAATTGCTTTTTCATAATTCGCCACGTTTTTTTTCCAGGAGTTGCAGCAACTGCTTGGCATGCGAGGGAGTCATCACTACTCTGGTATAGATGCGGGGCATCGGGCAGACCGGGCAGGATCCTGCCACAATCCACGATAAATTCAGAGGGGGGAATTGGTGATCATGAAGAAGTTTGCGTAGGTGCCTTCACCTACTTTCTCATCGATCTTAATGTTCAATTGGTTTTGGGGGTGTTTGGTTAGCCATGGTTTACTCCTAATTCTTGATATTCGATTATTTTTCCGCGTTCGCGGATATGTTTACAAAGCTCATGATAGTGCCTGGCCTGACGGCATAAAGCACTGTTTCCGATTACGATCAGGCGTTCTACTGCCCTGCTGATGGCCACGTTTAGCTTGCGATCAACGCTTGCGTCATCGCTCAGTGCTTGCAAGTGCCTCAGCGAGCTTGCTTTACGCAGTGGCAATGTAAGGATAATGATCTTGCGTTCGGAGCCCTGAAAACGTTCTACTGTGTCGATGGTAAATTGATCCAGATCACTTTTCAGGGCATGAATCATTGCCCGATAGGGAGCCACGATCCCCAAATCCTTGCCGGGATCATCGATCAGACCGGCTTGACTGAAGTCCGCAACCAGCTGCTTGATGATCTCCACTTGCAGAGGATCGTAATAATCCTGCGCGCTTGAGGGGGTCTCGATCCAGATTAATCTGCTTCTCAAGCGGTGATCTTCCCTGCCTTTGTCCAGGGCTGCCATCTGCCTTTCGGTGCTGCAGACAAGACGGTGATGATAGTAGCGGGAGACCAAAGCGGCAATCTCATCATGCATGCGGTAATGCTGTTTCAGCATATCGATATGCAGCAGCCATCCGGCTTTTTTCGTAGGTGCGGAACAGCCTTTCCATCAGGGATTGATTGATTGATCCATAGTTCAGTCCCGCAAGCTGAGGGTCAGTAAAACTATAGGGTAATGGGCTCTGAGTGGATATCGCCGGAAGCTGGTTTTGATCTCCGATCAGGACGCATTTATCCACCTTGCTGAGTAAGCCCAGAATAGTAGATTCCAGGATCTGCGAGGCCTCATCGACGATGATCTCATCGATCTCAACGATGGCGTTTAGGTCTTGAAAATATGCATTCGCGCTCTGGACGGTGGAGACGAAGATGCGGTTGCTTTGATGATGGCTTCGATCTCTTTGAATCGTTTATCCTGGATCAGATTGTCCAGCAGAGAGTCTCCGATCACCTGTGACGAACCGGTGCGGATAAAGGGGATATCCATCTTTGTAAGGCATAGACAGATCTCATCCACGGCACGATTGGTGAAACTGAGCACGATCATCCGCTTGTTGCTTTCGTGGTAAAAGCGATCGATATAGCGGCTCAAAAGACCAGAAGTCTTGCCCGTTCCGGGAGGACCCTGCACGATGTGCAGATCCTGGGCTTTACGCATCCGATCCAGCACCGCTTCCAGATCATCACCAGCCCGTGGCTCTTCGGAGAACGAAGGCTCCTTCAATCCCAACAGCAGCTCCCGTTTGTCTTTGTCTGCTTCCAGAAAGCCACACAGCGAGCTATAGGGAGCATAGAGAAAGGACTCTAAAACGTCATGACTCGATGTCCCCATTTATGCTCTTGCCAAAGCGCCGATGTTTTTTTATTCCTGCCCGGATGCGCAGTTCGATCTGCTCTCGATCCATGCTTTCGATGACCCCGCGGATGATTTCCTGATGGTCAATGCGGCGGCTCTGATCATATAGGATGACGATATCCCCCACTCTGAAATCGGTTATGTCCTGTTGAGGCGGTAAACAAAGCTTCAAAGCGCGGGTATCATGCTCGCTGAAACGCAAGCCTGAGATGATCTTACCGCTTTTTTCCTCAGGGGAAAGCTGCCAAAGGGCATTGTGACCATAGAAATGCTCATTGTTGGTAGAACTGCTACCCAGTTTTACCTGCCAGATTTCCCGACTGACGCGTTTGACCTGCTCCAAAAACCAGGTGTATTCATAGTCACCAATATTCCTTATCATGGCTTTGAAGCGCTCCAGGCGTTCGGCTGTGAAACTGCTGTAGTCTTCGGAGCCTTGCCGTGATAACCAATCGAAGAATCTGGCCGGATCCTCGGTTAAAAGACGCATGATGCTGACGATGCGATTGCGGCAATGGATCAGCCTTTTGTTCCTGGATGGGGATGTTGGCCACATTGCGCAGATTGTTTTCCGATGCAGCGGAATACAGGATGGAGCTCGATCCCAGTGCTTCAGCTCCGTAAGCAGAGCGGATTATCATGTTATAGGCTACCACCTGGTAAGTCTGCGTGGGCCACACATCGTGAGCGTGCGCCTTGCCGCTTTTGAGCTCCACGATGTTGAACTTTCGATTATCGCGATGCAAGAGATCCAGCCGTCCCTGTAAGCCATATTTTGGGCAAAGATAGGATGGTTCCAGGAGCAAATCGACCTCGTTCATTTTCTGCGCGAAGTGCCTGAGACCGGTGATATGTTGCTGCTCAATCCTATTGTAGATATCCAGGCTGCTCTCGCTGCCCAAGGCTACCATTGATATGGGGTTGGCCGTCAATGCGCGCTTGAAGAGTTCGTTATACTCCAGATCCGGCTCGTGGATCAGAGCGTCGAACATGCTGTTTACCATCTGTCCCAAAAGCATCTTCTCGCTGCTGCGTTCATTTAGCAATCTGGATAAGACGAAGATTTCGGGATGCATCTTGTCGTGATCCAGGCATTCGGATATGGCAGATGCGTCCACCAGGAAATCCGGTTCCAGCACGATGATGGTATTGGGGTTGTCGATATAGTGGTCTTGTTTTCCTGCCACTTCACTCAAGTTCAGGCAGTTAAGCATGGCATATTTCCACAGTCCGGGATAGAGCTGAGTGTATTTTGCCTTGTTTGGTATCTTGCTGTCATCCCGCAAGATAACTCGCAGTTCCTGCCCTTCTTCACTCCGCACGGTGAGCTCCAAAGCCCGGATATGCCCGCCTTGTTCCTGAAGTTTCCACTCCAGCAAAGTGCAGAGAAAGCTGGCTTTCTTCGCCGCTTGGCGTCGGGCAAAGGGCATCGCAGATTCCAAAACAAGACTCAGCTCAGGACATTCCAATTGTGGATGCAGTCGGGTCAGAAGCTCAAAAATGCACAAAGCTCCAGAAAGGCTTGCTCCGCTTGTGATTTCCCGCACTTCATCATGGGCAACTTTATTGCAGAGGATGCGTAAGCTGTTAAGCTGCTGCACAAGGGCTTCCGGGATACCTTGAGTATCATGAAAGTACTGCATCCTGGCAAAAAGCCCATTGAAGCTGGCTGTGGCATCGGCAGTCAGCTCTTTGTATATCTGTTCCAGGATTTGCCGCTGTCGGATCAAGCGCAGTTTTTCACTGCGCTCACTTTGCAGCAGTTCAAGTAACTGCTGAGCAAGCTCTTGCGCCCTGGACAGATCCATTATTCCGCGCTGTCGTCCCGATCAAAGAAGGCTTTCACAAATCTCACGGTATGGAAGTTTTCGATGTCCTCGATGCCTTCGCCTACGCCCAAGAGCTTCACCGGGATGGATAGATTATGTTTGATATTAAAGATGATGCCGCCCTTGGCCGTGCCGTCGAACTTCGTGAGAGCCAGGCCGGTGAGCTTGATGGCTTCGTTGAAGTGCTGGGCCTGAGAGATGGCGTTTTGACCGGTGGTGCTATCTACCACGAGGATTGTCTCATGCGGGGCTTCCGGACAGGCTTTTTTGATACTGCGGTCAATCTTTTGCAGCTCTTTCATCAGGCGTTCTTTAGTATGCTGACGTCCGGCGGTATCGATGAGTACCACGTCATAACCTTTGGCTACGGCTTTAGCCACTCCATCGTAGATAACGGACGCCGGGTCACGTTCCGGCTCTGTGCGCAGGATGTCCACTCCGGCTCGCTCCGCCCAGATCGCGATCTGATCGATGGCAGCAGCTCTGAAGGTATCTCCGGCTACGATCAGGACTTTCTTGCCATCTCGCGCAAAGCGATTGGCCAATTTGCCGATGCTGGTGGTTTTTTCCGGTGCCATTTACACCCACAAAAAGCGATCACAAAGGGCTTGAGCTCCGGAATCTCAAAGAAATCCTCATCGTCAGGAACGTCTTTGAAGAGGATATCTTGCATCACGTCGGCCAGATAGATTCTGACAATTGCCGGGTTCTTGATCCGGTCCACCTTGAGTTCGTGTTTGAGGCGTTCCACGATTAGCTCTGCCATATCCGTGCCGGTGTCGTTTTTGATCAGTATTTCTTCGATCTCATCGAACATTTCGTCATCTATTACACCATGAGCTTGCACAGATTCATCGATTTTATCGATAAAACTGCTCTTGGTCTTGGACAGCTTCTGGCGCAGGTTTTTTACTAAGCTCAGCATTGTTTTCTCCACTAGTGCGTTAAAATTATTGACAGTTGATGCCGTGCGATAAGTTTGGAGCGGGGACTATGCCGTCAATGAAAAAGTGTGATTCACCTTGTTTTTGGCTTTGGTTTAGCCCATACTTACTTTATCTCATGAGGAGATTATGGAACGATATAGGATTGAACATATTCTGATCATACTGCTGCCCTTGCTGGCTTCCTGGATTGCCGTGATGTTTTCCGGTATTCCCCGGGGGGTTGCGGGCTTTTATCTATATGAATTTGCCATCTTTGCCGCAGGGCTCACCGGCGTAATTGCCTTGTATTACAAGTATATCCGGGGTTATTTGCTGTGGTATGTCACCCTCGGATTGCCTATCCTGCTGGCCTTTGTGTTATACACGATTGTCCCTTTGGGGATCAGCATCTTCGCTTTGGTGATGCCCAATCTGGCTTATTCCTTGCTCAGCCTGGCGCTGGTGAGATTTGTGTTTTTATTCCAAAGCGTCTGTTTCGCCTGCGCACCCTATTGATGGGAGCAGGTGGCGCCTTTATCCTCAGCGGATATCTGGGCGCGATCCAAAGCTGATGGGAGCTGAACTCCCGGCGGGATTTTGGAATGCAGTGTTTATCAATTGCCTGATCATCTATGTATTTATCGCCTTCAGCATGTCCATGGCGGATCTGATCATTCTGCAGTTGGAAGTAAAACGCTTGAAGAAAGAGGATAGCACCGAAGATGATTGAAGACCGGGATTTCTTTGTTCTCGAGCCTGCCGCGGATAGTGTGCTGAACGATATCTTTGATGAGCCAAAGCCCTTGTATGTGGAGATTGGGTCGGGTAAAGGAGAATTTATCTCCCGCTATCCCAAAAGCCATCTGAATTGGAACTTCATCGGTCTGGAAATGAGCGAAAAGCGTATCCGCAACTGCTTAAAGAAGCTGTCGGTGGAGCAAAACCCCAATGTCCGCCTGGTGCGGAAGTTTGTGGATGTGGGGATCAAAGACCTGTTTCGCAGTCAAAGTGTCAGCGGTGTCTTTATCCAGCATCCGGATCCCTGGCCCAAGCGCAAGCATCATCGACGACGCTTGATCCAGCAGGATTTTCTGGATGCCCTTGCTGAGATTCTGATTCCGGAAGCTACGGTGCAGGTTTCCACCGATCATAGCGACTACGCGGCATGGATTGTGGAGGAGTTTTTGAACAACCCGCACTAGGTGTCCCTGCAAGATGATCCCATCCAGATGCATCCCAATCTGGATGAACACATCGTAACCTGGTTTGAAGAAGAGCAAAGACGCAGCGGCTTTGACCCCCACTTCATGCTCTTTAAACGCATCTGAGGAGTGATCATGGATTATAATTTTAGTAAAAATCAGAAGATCAACCAGACCCTGAATCTGGTGGTGACAAACTTAAGTCAAATGGCAGAAGAGCAACTGAATCACATCAATCAGCTCACCAAGATCGGCAAATCCCTCTCCAGCGAGACGGATCTGGACAGGATCTTTGATCTCATCCTGGATGAAGGCATCTCCTTCACCAATGCCGATGCGGCCACCATCTATATGGTATCCGATGACGCGCAGGCTCTGGAATTTGAGCTGGTCTATAATGCTTCGATGAACAAGCGTGATGGCGGTTCTCGTGGCCCGTGGGCTGGCCTGCGATAAAGCTATTCAACGAGGATGCAGCCCCAAGCTCTCGCACATCGTGACCTCCGTCTATCATCGCAAAGAGACCCTGGCCTTTGATGACGTGTATGAGACCAAGGATTACGATATTACCGGCACTCTTAATACGGATAAGACCTATGGATATCGCTGCAAATCCATGATCACGATTCCCCTGATGAACCACGAAGAAGAAGTCCTGGGAGTGATGCAATTTATCAATGCCATGGACGAAGATCGCCAGATCATTTCCTTTACCGAAGAGCATGTGACCATGCTGCAATCCCTTGCCTCACAAGCAGCCATCGCTCTCTCCAATCGGAAACTGATCGAAAACCTGGAAAACCTTTTGATGGAATTCATTCGTTCTATCGCCGTGGCCATCGAGCGCAAAAGCAAATATAGCTCAGATCACATCATGCGGGTGGCCAAGCTGACCGAGATGCTTGCAGAGCGGATTCACAACGCTGAGTCAGGCCACTTTGCCGAGACCAGATTCACCCCCAATGAGCTCAAGGAAATCTCCATGGCCGGATGGATGCACGATATGGGCAAGATCATCACTCCGGAATTTGTGATGGACAAAAGCCGCAAGCTGGAGCGCATCATGGATGGCATCCAGGTGGTGCAGGAACGTTTCGCGCGCTTGGCGCTCCTGATCAAGTATCTCAGAACTCAACTAAGCGCTGAAGAACTAACTGCCTTTATCCACGAACATATCAGTTCCGCTGCCGATTCGTCCACGATCGATAGCTTTCTGGAAGAAGCCCGTTGCTTTATCGAAAACCTGAACGTGGGGGATGAATTTGTGCCCAAAGAGAAGATCGAACGCATGGAAGCCCTTGCCGGGATTGACTTTGAATATGAGGGTTGCCACTTTTTCCTGCTGGATGAACTGGACAGAAAAAACCTGAGTATACAGCGCGGAACCTTGAATAGCGAAGAACTCAAAGTGATGCGCGCGCACGTGTCCATCACCTGGGAAATGCTGTCTCAGCTCAGCTTTCCCAAGAAGTATAAGAATGTGGCCTTTTATGCCTCTACCCACCACGAAGCCCTCAATGGTAGCGGTTATCCCAAGGGGCTGGACGCTCCCCAATTACCTCTGCAATCCCGGATGATTGCGGTGGTAGATATCTTTGAAGCTTTGACCGCCGCAGACCGGCCTTACAAGACGCCCAAAACCCTGTCCGAAGCCTTTGGCATCATGGCCAATATGGCCAAAGGGGGGCATCTGGACAAGGATCTGGTGGATTTCTTTATGGATAGTGGCTTGTATCTGGATTTCGCGCGGGCAAACATGCTGCCGGAACAAATTGACGAAGTGGATATCCCTCTGATCAAAAGCAGGTATCACTTTGCCTGATATCCCTCTGTATCTCGCGCCATTGGCGGGATATACCGATCAGGCCTTTCGCATTCTGTGCAAGGACTGGGCTGTGGACTATCTCGTCAGCGAAATGGTGAGTGCGGACGGACTCATCCGGGATTCTCGCAAAACCATTGAATTTATGCGCTTTACGGATTATGAACGCCCGTTTGTGGTGCAACTCTTTGGCTCCGAGCCCTCCGTCCTGGCTAAAGCAGCGGAATTCCTGCTGGAGATGAATCCGGATTGGGTGGATATCAATATGGGCTGTCCGGTCAAGAAGGTTATCAAGCGCGGAGCCGGATCTGCCTTGATGAAGGATCCTCCACGGGCAGAAGCCATCGTGCGTGCAGTGAAGGACGCTCTGGCCGGGAACATCCCGCTTTCGGTCAAGTTTCGCAGTGGCTGGGATTCCGCCTCGCTGAACTATCGGGATTATGGGCTGCGGATGCAGGATGCAGGAGCGGATCTGCTCTGTCTGCATCCCAGAACTACCAAGCAGATGTTTTCCGGGCTCAGCAATTGGGATCACATCGGAGCGCTCAAGCAAGCCGCAACAGTACCGGTGATCGGTAATGGGGATGTGATCAGCCCTGAATCAGCAAAAAAGATGCTGGAAGAAACGCATTGCGATGGCATCATGATCGGTCGTGGAGCTTTGGGCAAACCCTGGCTCTTCAAACAGATCAAAGAATATCTGGAAACTGGGAACTATCATCCCATTACCAAAGATCAATTGCTCACGACTTCGCTGAAACATCTGGACTATGCCCTAAACAGCAAACGTGAGGATGTGGTAGTGCGAGAAATGCGCTCGCAACTCTGTCACTATACCAAAGGCCTGCCCGGTGGGGCTGAACTGCGCAATACCATCAACCACTGTCAATCCGCAATCGAGATCAAGCAGCACCTCTCCAATTTTTTTGGGAACCTGCTGTAATCCTGAGCTCCCACCTTTGGAGTTAACACCGCTTCAACCTTTGGAGTTAATGCCGCTTGATATGTTCATACATGCCCATGATTTATGAACTTACAGATATGGTCAGAGTAGCCTCAATCTGCGGGCGGCATTGACTTCAAACAGCGGGAATGGAGGGAGTGAAGAGTGAACAGAGAACAAAAAGGGCATGCTCGCTGCTTGAACTCCTTCGCTACGCTACGAAGTCCAAGGGTGAGATCCCGCTGCTCGAAGTCGAAAGCGCCCATCATCCTCGTCTCCGCTGCAAGCTTGAGCGATGATCAAGACCGGCTTGGCTTCAATTGAATTTGGATAGCGCTTACAACAGCCTTACCTATTGAGATACGCTCATGATACGGTCATGATATCGTGATTTTTTATGACCGTATCATGACCGTATCATGAGCGTATCTAATGAGCAGAGACCCGAAAACCGAGGCTAATTGGGTCTTGCACTTATGCTTCATCTGGCCTAAAAGATGGCAGTAACCCTCAAAGAATGATCATGTGCATGCTCCGGAGATAACCATTTGATGGCTGGGGACAGGATCTCATGATACTGACTCTCATCAATTGTAATCATCAGCAGATCAAGATAATACGCGGCATAGCGGAGATCAGGGAGCATTTTGTGCTTGACAAAAAAGGGGCGCTAAGAAACTGGCTAAACATATTGATCTCAGCTTTGGGGCATTAGCTCAGCTGGGAGAGCGCATGACTGGCAGTCATGAGGTCAGCGGTTCGATCCCGCTATGCTCCACCAATAAATCTAGCGGCTTGCCTATATTAGGTGAAGCCGCTTTTTTTTTGACGAGATGGGTGCCTGCGTGGATGCGACATCTTGTCGCATAATTGTAGATGTTTCATCCTGAAGCATTCAAGCGTCTGGATATCGCTTAAATCATACAAACGTCAGGATGACGTTTCCACAATTGAGCGCTACGGCGAGCGCTCCTACTGTACAGGCGGTCGCTGTACCGCCTAGTTTCGTAGCTTCGGAATTGTGCGTTACGGGATATTCGTAGCTTCGGATTTGTGCGTTACGGTGGCCACCCAGGACGGGCTCAATATTTCGCTTGACCGATATTCCCTTGCCCCTGAGCTTGATCCAGGCACGTTTTTACGATTGCTTTTGCCTTGCCTGGCAAAGGGATAGGGATTTGGTGCCGCCATTACGATAATAATCACAAGAGGTAATAAAGTGACCAAGCATTATTCTGAACTAGCCGAAAAAATCAGCGCTCAAGGCCGTGAAGCCCGAGCCGCGATCTTACATATGACCACCCTTTCGGGCAGCGGACATCCCGGCGGATCAATGTCCAGCATAGACATCCTGCTCTCGATCTATAATACTATCAAGCACGATCCAATGAATCCCAAACTGGCGGATCGAGACCGGGTGATAGTATCCATCGGGCATATCTCGCCCGGAGTTTACAGCGCTTTGGGCTTGATGAATTACTTCTCTCTGGATGCAGCAATATCCCAATTCAGACAGTATGGCAGTATCTTTGAAGGCCATATCGAACGGGATGTTCCCGGAGTGGAATGGAGTAGCGGTAATCTCGGCCAGGGTCTCTCTGCTGCTGTGGGGATGGCGATGGCTTCTCGGATAAATGGTTTTGATAATTACACTTACGTGCTGATGGGCGATGGTGAGCAGCAAAAAGGGCAGCTGAGTGAAGCGCGCAGATTTGCCGTGAAGTATGAGCTGAACAAGATGATCGCGATCGTGGACTATAACCAGCTGCAGATTTCCGGATCCATCCATGAGGTGATGCCGCAGAACATTCGCAAGAGTTGGGAAGCCGATGGCTGGAAGGTTTTGGAAGTAAATGGTCACGATGTCGCTCTGATCCTCAG
>JAJOKA010000116.1 GCA_021206555.1 Candidatus Cloacimonadota bacterium
GTCCCGAGGCGCATGCTTCGGAGGCTACCTTCAACCACTCGCCATGAGATTCAAGGCAAAAAGGGTACTACCTCTGTGGCTTTTTCCCCAATGACATCTTGCCGGCAAAGCCCGGTCAGCTTTTCGAAAGCCTCATTCACCTCAAGAAATATGTAATCCACCACAAGCCTTCCGGGTCAAAGACCAGTTTATGATACGCGTATCCAAAGGGTGCGTTCAATATGAGTTCTTTGTAGTAGGACAAATCCATCTCTTTCCTCAATCTTGAATCATGCTGCTTGTTTTGCTTAGTTCAGCCAGGGTCAATCTTCAAAAAAGCATTGGATATGCACTTAGATTATCTGTCAATACAATTCTCTTGGCTCAGATAAGTTGTTTGCTGGTTATGCGTTATGCGTCCCCTAACACCTAACACCTCACACCTAAAACCTCACACCTCACACCTCATTCCTCGCTCTTGCTCATGTTCCGGATCCCGATGGGATTTAAATTGATGGTATCATAGCGGGAGGGCATGGCGGAAAAGTATTTGCTGTAGATGATCTTGAGGGTATTGGAGTCATCTTCCAGAGGAGTGATATCGGGCATTTCGTAGAGCAAATCGACTTCTCCGTTTGCGTCAATCTTGGCATATTCATGATCGATGCTATAAACCAAATTTCCATCCACATCGAAGAGGCCAAGGATAAAGAAGCCGTGGATTTCCACGTCAAGCTTGTTCTCCAAGGTTACATAGACATCCGCGGGAACAGGAAGCCCATAGATATCATACAAAAAGCTCTCATCATCAGTGATGGGAACCACATTGATCTCGCTATTGAGATTGAAGGCTTGTTCATCCAGCCAGTTTCCGCTATAACTGCGAGCAGAGCGAAATCCGCCCCAGTAACCCAAAGTGCGTTCCTCAAACTCCTTCATGCCGGGATCATTCACATAGTAAGAGCTTGCTTTATTGACAGGGCCATCACGCTTAACAACCAATACCCAATGCGATCTTCGTCCGGCTACCTTGACGATTACTTTGTTGCCTTTCTCAAGCTCTGAAGAAAGGAAATTCCAGTCATTATACCTGGTGCTTTGCGCCACCAACTCCATGCCCAGTCCATCGCCATCGATGAGCCCCGGGATCTGCCAGCGCATGTTGTTACCGGAGTATCCACCATTCTTTCTTAACCATTCATTCAGCTTATCTGGCGTCATATATGAGTTTGATGCTTCCGCATTGAGCAGCATGGATAGACAGGAAACCACACAACCACTGCGGCCGATGGAACTACCGCCACCCAGGCGTTTTTCTTTCCAGCGCGAATCAGTCTGGGAATACCAGGTGAATTCCGCTGCCACAGCATGGGTCATCAGGATCGTTATGATAAGGGCGATTAAGAATTTCTTCATAGTTTGGTTTCTCATGCATCGTATTGCCATATATGCAATTACGTATTGCGGAACAATAAGAATGGAAAGCCCGATCGTGTCAACTGTTTAGTTTTCCCTTGCCAGAAATCAGCTTCGAAAATAGCTTGTCATAAAAATACCTGCGATGAGAGATGAGTTCTGGCATCAAGGGAGATTAGAAACTCACGCCCTTGCCCCAAAGTCTATCTTCTTAAGTCGCAATCAGGATTAAGCATGAATCTCAAAAGACACGTAGTAACTATCGTCATCGATGATATTGAACAAGCGTTTCAGCCTGTGAGCGAACTCCTGCACGACAACGCTTCACACATCCTGCTGCGCGTAGGCTATCCCATGCGAGATTGGGGAGTATCTGCCATCTTTTTGGTGATGGAAATGGATACTGCTCAGATGGGAGCCTTCTCGGGCAAATTGGGGATGTTGCAGGGAGTAAAGGTAAAAACCACAACTTTGAAAATTGGAGATAGAAATGAAGATTAGCACCGAAGGCCTGAAATCCTTTATTCCAAACGCAGAGATCGAGCGTTTACTCAAAGAACAAGAGAATGCCCCCGCCTCAAGAATCCGGGATATTATCGCCAAGTCCCTGGATAAACAGCGTCTCAATCCCGATGAAACAGCTGCCCTGATCAACGTCAAAGATCCCGAACTGCGCCAGATGATCATGGATGGAGCGCGTGAACTCAAGGAACGCATCTATGGCAACCGCATCGTGCTTTTCGCGCCACTCTACGTAGGGAATGAATGCATCAACGATTGCGTCTATTGCGGTTTCCGCATCTCAAACACTGAGTGCTCGCGTTCCACCCTCAGTCACGACGACCTGGTGAACGAGACCAAAGCCCTGGTGGAGACCGGGCACAAGCGCCTGATCATGGTTTATGGCGAGCATCCCAAATATGATGCCCGCTTCATAGCTGACACCGTGCAAACCGTTTATGAGACCAAGTACAAAAAGGGCGAGATTCGCAGGGTAAATATCAATGCCGCTCCCATGGATATTGAGGGCTACCGCATTGTCAAAGCCGTGGGCATCGGAACTTACCAGATATTCCAGGAAACCTATCATCAACCAGCTATGAAAAGCTGCATCCCAGAGGACCCAAGAGCAGTTTCCTCTGGAGATTGGATGGGCTGGACCGCGCTATGAAAGCCGGCATCGACGATCTGGGCATTGGCGCTTTGATGGGTCTCTACGACTGGCGGTTTGAGGTAATGGGCTTGCTCTATCACACCATTCACCTGGAAGATACCTTTGGCGTGGGACCGCACACGATCTCTTTCCCACGCATCGAACCAGCCATCGGCACAGATTTTACCGAGCATCCTCCTTACGGCGTGAGCGATGAAGATTTCAAGCTCCTGGTGGCAGCTATTCGCCTCAGTGTGCCCTATACCGGAATGATCCTCACCGCGCGTGAACCGATCGCCATCCGCAATGAAGTGCTGCGCTTCGGAGTATCTCAGATCGATGCCGGAAGCTCCATAGGAGTGGGTGATTATTCGCATAAAGACGAAGAATCTCGCAAGAAATCCCAATTTGTCTTAGGCGACACGCGCAGCCTTGACGATGTGATCTATGAACTGGCAAAAGGCGGCTATATCCCTTCCTTCTGCACTTCCTGCTATCGCGCCGGACGCACAGGCGAACACTTCATGGAGTTTGCCATTCCCGGGTTCGTAAAACGTTTTTGCACCCCTAACGCGCTGCTCACCTTTGCGGAATACCTCTATGACTTCTCTTCTGAAAAGACCCTCAAAGCCGGCTTGACTCTGATCGAAAACGAACTGGCAAAAGTGGAAGACGAAAACATGCGTAGTTCTGTGCAAGAAAAACTGCAGCAAATGCAGGGCGGCACCAGAGATCTTTACTATTGATCGGGTAGCAGGTAGCAGGTTGCAGGTAGCAGGTAGCAGGTTGCAGGTGGCAATCCTCCTTTGGAGTTCATGCCGCTTGATAGGTAAATGTATGCCTTCGATTTATGGGCATACTCAAAGCTCAGGCATGCCTTCGAACACCGCGCGGTATGGACTTCAGCTGGATCGCTAATGTGGAAACGTCATCTTGACGTTTGAGAGTGGAAACGTCATCTTGACGTTTGATAGTAGAAGCGTCTTCTAGACGCTTGCATGCGCCAAGATGCCGCATCTACACTTCTGCTTCAGGATGAAGCATCTACACTTCTGCTTCAGGATGAAGCATCTACACTGGGGTGGCAAGCTCCTGCTTGCCACAAAGGCCGCAGGCCTTTTCAGATAAGCAGTTTTAGCTGCTTCTGCCAAGCAGGAGCTTGGCAGCCCATATCCTCCTTGGACTTCTATCCGTAGGATTGGAGTTCAAGCAGCAAGCATGCAGATCACTATTCACTCCCCCAATCCCGCTGCTCGAAGTCCATGCTGCCCGAAGTTCTCAAGCTTACAAGAGTTTATCGTAGTCCTCAAGTTTTGCAGGCAATCAGACCATTATCAGCAGCATGAACTCCGAGGGAGGAGCCCCTGACCCGCTGTTTGAAGTCATTGCCGCCCGGAAATCGAGGGCTTTTTTGACCAGAACGGTAGCTGCAAAACTCATCGGCGTGCCTGATCTGATCAAGCGGCAATAACTCCAAAGGTAT
>JAJOKA010000182.1 GCA_021206555.1 Candidatus Cloacimonadota bacterium
AGCAGTTTGATGACTTCATGAAAGGCGTTGCCCTGGTTACAGTTTACATCTTCTATGAAGTGATGAAACAGAAGTATATCGAAGGTCGCTTTCAATCATACGGCCCTTTCCCCCATCAAAACTCACTAGTGATGTATAGCATCATCCTGGGTTCTCTGCTCTTTGCTTATCTTTTGAACAAAAAGGATATCACGCATCTGAAGTTTTCTTTCTGGCTCTTGATGTTCGCCATGGTGAGTGTGAATATCATTGCTACCTTATCCCGGGCCGGTCTGGTGCTCTATGCCTTGTCCATTATAACCGTGTTGAACCTATCTTTTATCGCCGGGTTTTCCACCAAAAAGCTCTTTGTAACCATGCTCCTCGTTCTGGTATCATTGGCAATGTTAGCCCGAGCCTGGAACTCCATCAGTGAACGCTTCCGCACCGCCCCCGCCGAATCTGCAAACGTGCGTAAAGATTTGGCTTTGGCTGCCCTTAAGATGGCAAATGACAAGACACTGGGTATCGGGCTCAATAACTTTGGAATCAAGATCAATCCACCCTATCAGTACAGCAGTCACATCGAGATGCACAATCCCGATGACGAAGACGAGAAAAACGGATTGGTGGAAACCATCTATCTGATGATCGCCGCCGAAGCAGGCTGGCACACTCTGGCCATATTTCTGATCTTCATCTTCTATTACTACTTCCTGAACGCCAGGAACTTCATCAGTTACCGCGGAACAAACTATCAGTACTTTGCGGTTGGTTTATCCGGAGGACTGCTGGCCATTTATCTGGAATCCACTCTCGAATGGGTGCTTAAACAAACGAACAACTACTATCAGTTGATGCTGGTGTTTGCCATGATCGCGGTGATGAAGAAACTGGAAACACGCTATCGCACCAGAGGTACCGTCATCCCTCAAAACATCAGCACCAAAGCTCGCCTTACCGCGGAAAGAGAGCTGAATTATGCCAAGTAAACCCAGAGACAAGACCATCGGCCGCACAAGCCTGAAAGAATCCCTGTCCCACGAACAACGCAAGGAGCTGATGAGCCTGATGAAGCGGATGCTACCCCCGGTGCCCTCGCTGGGCATCATCGATATCAGGTTTTCTTTCTGGTTTTTCCGCCATTGGTATGTCGTATTTATCTTTGGTCGAGATACCAGAAATCAGTTCAAATCCTTGGATAAAGGGGATATGGACGCAGGGCTCACTACCGTGGCCAAATTGGTGACCTATGTGATCATGCTGCTAGTGGCGACTATCCTGCTTCTATATGCCATGTATCTGATCAAATCCTTAATGGGTATTGATCTGTTCCCCGATACACACTTGAGCGACATCATTCGCAAGGTTTTCTCCAGATGAAGATTCTGTGTATATCGAACTTCTACCCCCCTTTTTTTGAGGGTGGCTATGAGATTTCGATTTCAGAGAGCATGCAATACCTTGCCCGGCAGGGGCATACGGTCTATGTGCTTTGCGGTAACCGTGGTGTCTACGATCAAGCCTCCGAGCCTCTCACTTTTTCTCTTGACCCCATCCAAAGAAAACTCCGTTACATCAACTACAGTCAATCCTCAGTCTGGGATAAACACCGGGTGGAAAAGCACAATTATCGTCTCACCAAACAAGCATGCACACTACTGAAGCCGGATATCGTCTATTTCGGCAATCAAAAGGCCATATCCATCGCTCCCAGTCTTGCGGTGCAAAATCTGGATATCCCGCATATCTTTGATATCGGTGACGATTGGCTAAGGACTTATCTTGCCACCGGCCTCAAAGCCAGACTCTTCAGACTGATCAAACGAATCTTGCCATTCACCATCGGCGGTACTGTGATGCTGGATCCCGTGCTCGTCCCATCTCGCTGGATGGCCGAAGAATTGCAAGCCAAATACTCCAGCACCACGCTTCACATTGTTCCCAGAGGCATCGAAATACCCTTACCAAATCCCCGCAAGCTGAGCCATCCTTTGCGTTTCGTATTTGCCGGCAGAATCGAGCCCCTCAAAGGTCTGGATCTGGTGATCGAAGCAGCGCGGTTGATTGATCTGAAGAGCGCGCAGTTCTCGGTGGATATCTACGGTGAGGAAGATCCCGATTATGCCCCTGTCTTGTCACCGGCTTATCGAGACTTACGACTTGAGTGATAGCTTCAACTTCATGGGTAAAAGTCATAATCTGCCCTCTATCCTGCCCAACTATGACGTGTTACTCATGCCCACCATGGCCAAAGAAACCTTTGGCCGCGTGATCATCGAAGCCATGGCAGCCGGGCTCATCGTGATCGCCACCAATGCCTATGGCCCGGCCGAAATCATTGACCATCAAACGGATTCCCTGCTCTTCGAGCGCGGCTCTGCTCCTGCTTTGGCAGATGCCATTCGCGGCTTAATGGAGGCCGATCTTCAGGCTTTGGAGCATATGCGCCAGTCTGCCCGCCACAAAGTGGATAGCAAATATGAATTATCACTTGTCAAGAAACAGGTAGAGAATATCCTGGAAAGTATGAACACAAACCATGACCATAAATGAGGCAAAGATGAGAAAAGCTTTAATGAACCTTGCCCTGTTGCTGCTATTGACAGCCACAATGCTAATGAGTGCCTGCGCCAGAAACAAGCGCACGATCGTCCTGGAAGAAAGCGGAATGTTTTCCCAGACCATCAAAATCCGCAGCCTGCCCACCAAAGCCAGGATATTCATCAATGAGCGTGAGATTGGCACCACTCCCCTCAAGTATAAACTGGCCTACGAAGACAGCCGCATGATCAATATCAAAGCTGTGCCCATCTATCCCAATCAATACACGCAAAACATCTTTGTGATGCTACCCCCGATCCCCAAGACCATGACCATCTACATGAATCACTATCCCGAAGATTACAGCCGCGATAAAGAGAAGGAATTTACCCCGCCTAAGAAGCCTGAACCGGAAATCATCGTCCAGACCCAGACCGATACCGTCTATGTGGAGCAGATCACCAAAGAGACCCAAATTCTCTCACTGCCGGCCATCTATTTTGATACGGACAAATATGATCTGAAAGCCGGGGAGATTCCCAAGCTGCAAGAACTGGTAAAAATCCTGAATGCTAGGCCTGAAATGTATCTGGATATCTATGGCTTTGCTGATACCCGTGCTTCCGAACGGCATAACCTCACTCTCACATTAAACCGCGCTCAATCCGTACGGGACTATCTGGTAGCATCAGGAATACCAGCTTCACGGCTCGCGGTATATGGCCATGGCAAAGTGCCCAAGGTTAGCTCTGAAGGCCTGGAAATGGATCTGGCGGAAAGCCGGAAAGTACTCTTTTTGTTAAGGACTAACTAAGCTGATGAGTACTCACGAAGCCGGACTGGGTTTGCGCAAGCGGATGATCGTCAATACGATCTCAAACTATGGCAAGATGCTCATCGGCATCTTCATCACCATCTTTCTCACCCGCATCCTGTTTTTGGGGCTCAGTCGTGAGGAATATGGTTTTTGGGCCTTACTGTGGTCTATCTTCGGATATTCATTGCTTTTGGATTTCGGTTTTGGCACCGCTATCCAAAAACACACATCCGAGTGCTCAGTGAGCAAGGATTGGGAAAAGTATAACCGCGTGGTTAGTACTGTGTTCTTCAATTATGTTGCCTTTGCCGCTCTGATCGCCCTCTTTGCTTTCATTCTCAGCTTTCACATCGGCAGGATTTTTGGCATTGATCCTGCCAATGAGCCATATTTCAGACGCGTGCTGATCATGTTCGGTGTCGGTTCAGCCATTTGCTTCCCCTTTGGATTTTTCACCGAGATCCTGCGTGGCTTGCAGAAGATGCACACCCGCAACATTATCCAAAGCACGTTCATCGTGCTCAATTTCATCGGTATGGCCCTGATGATCCGGCTCAAGCTCAACTTGAACGGAATGGTATTTGTAGCCCTGGGCTCCAATCTCGGAGCATTACTCACCATGATGTTCATGGTGCATCGCCTCATCCCCAGCTTCAAAATCCGCCCCAAATACTATGATCTCAGCCT
>JAJOKA010000052.1 GCA_021206555.1 Candidatus Cloacimonadota bacterium
CCACCACCGGCATCCAGTGCTTCTGGGCAGATTTTGGGGTTTTTGGCATCGACGAGACCTACAACATGCAACGCCTTAACGATATTAACCATACCAATCTTAAGACCGTGCTCACTCACGTTGGGGCAGACGTGGGTGCGGATGGCAAGACCCATCAATGCGTGGACTATATCGCTCTGGTGCGCAATCTCTTTGAAACCCGCATCATTTGCCCTGCTGACGCGAATCAGACCGATCGCGTGATCCGCTGGCTAATCGATAAACCGGGCAACTATCTGGTGACGATGGGGCGTTCAAAGCTGCCCATCCTGCGGGATGCAGACGCGGAACCCATCTTTGGCTCGGATTATGCCTTTGAATATGGCAAAGCCGACGTCCTGCGCGAAGGGAATCACGGCACGGTCTTCGTGACCGGAACCCCTGCCGGCAAAGCGCTCAAAGCGGTGGATACCCTGCGTGAAGAAGGCATCTATCTGCAATTGATCTACGTGTCCTGTCCGCTGGAGATCGATCCCGGCATCATGGCAGACGCGGCAAAACGCGGCACCATCTTCAGCGTGGAAGACCACTCTGTGCATGGTGGTTTGGGCAGCACTTTGGCTGAGGCTCTGGTTATGGGAATGCATAGTGCCAAATTGGTCAAGATCGGCATCGAAGCCTATCCCAGATCCGGTGAGAGCGAGGACTTGTTTGCCGCTTTGGGCATGAACAGCACTTCTCTTTATGAACGCTTTCGCGGTGAGCTGTAATTATTAATTGACAAGAATCCTGCTGTTGGCAGACTGAGCGCAAGGAGATAAATATGCGTATCGTCTTTCTTGCTTGTTTCTTGGCGCTCGTCTGCACAGCTCTTATGGCCCAATCCACTTGGGAAGAGCCCAACTATGTAGATTTTCTTTCCACGAATGACCTGATGGTCTATCGTAACCCGGATCACATGAAGATCACTCAATACCGCAGCTTGAATCATGCGGGCTTCAACCTCGGCCCGATCGGCATTGCCGCTGAATATTCCTATATGCGTCTATATGATGATTGGGAAGATGAGGATGATGTGTATAGCAGACAATCCCTCGGGCTGGGTGCCGGGCTGTCCGATCCTCGCAAATTCCGGCTATTTGGCACATACTTTTTTTGACCGCACTGATCTGGGCTATGGCAATGTGGATGATTACCGGATCAGCGTCGAAGCCGCAAAGCGCATCCATAGCGTGAACATGTGCTCAGAGATCATGGCTCGTTACACCTACTCCAAAGAGGATGATCCCCTGTATATCTTCCACTATCTTTCAGACGATAACTACGATCCCGAAATCCGGTGGATCAGTCCCCGCCACAAGTTTGAAGCCATAGCTTATGCGAGCAGCGTCACTGATCCTGCCCTCGAACAATTGTCAAGCCGGGGTTTGGGAACTTTTGGGCGTCCTTTGCTATTGGTGGATGACGCGGCTGTAGCCGTCTATGCCAAGTTCAGACACGCGCAAAACAGGCAGGATACCCTGACCAAAGAAATGAGGATCGAAGCTATGCTGCCGATGAATCTCAGCCGCTATTTCGGGCTGGATATAGCTTACGACTTCACGCATTTTGACGCGGATAACGAGCAATTCCTGAGCCGCGTTAGCGTCTCTCTGCGTCCATCGCTTCTGGTTTGGGGGGATCTGCGGGTCACAGGATTGATTGACACCAGGATGAGGACTTCCATTCCCAAGAATTACTCCAATTTCACGGACTACTTTCTGAACGCCGGAGCGATTGCCAGCTATGTGTTGAAAACCCATGCTCTGATCTATGTCCAGGGCTTCAGCACCAACGACTGGGATATCAAGCGAGATGCCAGTTCCATCGAAAATGTGGACTACTCCTTGACCGCGGGTATAAACCTGCGTTTTTGAGATTATCCTGGTTTTTTGCTTCGTGCCATGGTGAGGGCATTAAAGGATTGACAAAAACAGCTGCTTCTCAGGAAATGCCCTGATCGGGATTTTCCCTTTAGGAGTGATCAGAATGAATATAATAAACCAGAAGACGGGTTGGATAGAAGTGATCTGCGGTTCGATGTTCAGCGGTAAAACCGAAGAGCTGATCCGCAGGATTCGCAGAGCGGAATATGCCAAACAAAAAGTAGTGGTTTTCAAGCCCGCGATCGATGATCGCTATGACGCGAACAATATCGTTTCTCATTCTCAGATGCAGGCGCCTTCTGTGCCCATCAACCAGGCCTCCGAGATCTACAGCTATTTGCAGGAAGATACGCAGATCGTGGCCATCGATGAAGCCCAATTCTTTGACGAATCGATCGTCGGCATCTGCAATGACCTGGCAGATCAGGGTTATCGCGTGATCGTGGCCGGTCTGGATCAGGATTACCGGGGAGAGCCCTTTGGCAGCATTCCCGCGCTTTTGGCCATTGCGGAATACGTGACGAAAAACCTGGCTATCTGTATGCAATGCGGCAATCCGGCAAAACCGGACTCAACGCACGGTGCACAAAGGCGAACAGATCCTGGTGGGCTCCACCGAAGCCTATGAAGCCCGCTGTCGAAATTGCCATGAGGTATTGGACTGATGCATTCACCCAGCTATCTGATCATCAAAACCCTGATCAACGCGATCTATATCTACAATATCCTGATCTTTGCCAGAATCATCATGAGCTGGATCATTCGGGATCCCTATAACCCCCTATATCGCTTTTTGCATAGCATCACAGAGCCCGTTTTGGGACCCCTGCGCAGAGTGATACCCTCTTCGACATTGGATTTTTCGCCCCTAGTGGCTTATCTTCTCCTGAGGATTTTGGCCGGGATTCTGCAAAGCATACTTTAAATGAAGGAGAAATAGCAAATGCCATTATTCCCTTTGGATATCAGACATCAAGAGTTTTCCGGCGCGATGTTCGGCTACAACAAAAAGGAAGTGCGTGCCTTTTTGGAACAGGTGGCCGGAGATCTGGAAGATATTCTGAATAAACAGGAACGCGAACTGGCCAGACGTGAGCAAATGCAATATGAAGTGAAGCAAGAAGCCAGAACCGCTTCCAGCGCGGTGGAAGATCTCAAACGCCGGGAAGAGCTCATCAGCCGCACTCTGGTCTTTGCCGAAAAGACCAAAGCTGATATCATCGGCAATGCCCGCAAGGAAGCGGAAAACATCATCCACGAAGCAGAGCTCAAAGCCAAACGCGCCATCAATGAAGCCAAGCAGCATCTTAGCGTGCTGGAGCATCAGTACCTTTCCATGAAAGAGCAGAAACGCCAGTTTCTCATGCAATTCCGGGTGGAACTGCAAAGCTTTCAGGATCGCATCAGCAAAGATCCCTTACTCAGCAAGGACACCGAGCAATTGATGGATGGAGAGTTTAAGCAAATCAAAGAAGAAATCGTGCAAAAACCACCAATCGGAGGCAAAGAATGAGCTATCGTGATACCGCGCAATGGCTGCTGGAACGCTTGCCTGCAAAGCCTGAAACTGCGATAATTCTGGGCACAGGACTCAGCGATATGGCCGAGGCCTTTCCGTTGATCACCAAGATGTCCTATGCGGAAGTACCCGGTTTTGCCATCAGCACTGCTCCATCGCACAAGGGAAATCTGATCCTGGCCGAAGTGGGCGGCAAAGCCGTGCTCTTTTTGCAGGGAAGATTTCACTATTATGAGGGGCACAGTATTGCTCAGGTGATTTTCCCCACTCGAGTATTGGCTGCAATGGGCATCAAGACCCTGATCGTCACCAATGCCGCCGGTAGTCTGCGTAAAGAGCTTCCACCTGGCAGCATCGTGCAGATCATCGATCACATCAACTTCATGGGCTTAAATCCACTGGTGGGCGTGAATGATGACAGTCTGGGCGAACGCTTTCCCTCGATGAATCAGCTCTATGATCCCGATTATCGGGATGTTTGCGACGAGATTGCGGCCAGGCATGGCATCAGCACTCACAAGGGAGTGTATCTAGCAGTGAGTGGACCCAGCCTGGAAACCAGGGCCGAATGTGCCCGCATTTGCAATGTGGGGAGCTGACCTGGTGGGCATGTCCACCGTGCCGGAAGTAATTGCTGCTCGCCATGCTGGCCTAAAAGTATTAGCTTATTCCATAGTAACGAACTATAGTAACCTGTTTCATGAAGAAGCTCACTCCCAGGAAGAGATCCGGCATCATGCCGGCATCGCGGGTAAACATCTGCAAACCATGCTTAGTGACTTTGTTCGCAGCCGCGATTAGTTTTTTATTGACACAGGATGCGCTTTAGAATTGCATGAGATACCCAAGAAATTGAGTGCCCAGATGAGGAGAAAGATATGGCAAGCAAGACACTATCTGCCGAAAGGCTAAAATACTTCGAAGAGCTTATTCGCAAAGAGCTTATGGAAAGCATGGCCTATGTCGAGAATATCAACAGAGAGCAAAGTGTGGGAGCCCGCGAAAGCAGCGGAGACCTCTCTTCATACGCGTATCATCAGGCTGACCAGGGCTCGGATACAAACTTGATGGAACACACGGTAATGATGATGGAAAGTGAGCGGGAAAAGATTCGCCTGCTCAATGACGCTATGCGCAGGATTCAAGATGGAACTTTCGGGATCTGCGAGATGTGCGGAGACATGATATCAGATAACCGCCTGGAGATATTGCCCTACGCCACGCTTTGCATCGATTGCAAAGAGAAAATGGAAGTTAAGCAAAGGAAGCAGCGTCGCTAGACACATGGATAAGATCAACAAAGCTCCCGCTCTTTTGGTAATGATGATCATTTTGGTGGCAGATCAATTCACCAAAGTCTTAGTACGCATGAATATGGAGCTGTATCACAGCATCCCCGTGCTGGAAAAGCTCTTTGGCGACACCTTTATGCTTACTCATGTCAACAACACCGGTGCCGCTTTCAGCATCGGCTTTTCCAGCGATGTGGTGAACCGGGTATTCTTTATCAGTACCACGGTGTTAGCACTGATCTTCATCATTTATCTATTGTACCAGAGCACTCACCGCATCCAGGTATTAGCTTTTGGACTGGTGATGGGTGGAGCTTTGGGCAATCTGATCGATCGTGTGCTCTATGGCGGGGTCACTGATTTTATCAATGTGGATTTTCCGGATTTCATCATGCAGCGCTTTCCGATCTTCAATATAGCTGACAGCGCGATCTTTATCGCAGTCTGCTTGCTCATCATAGATATGTTTTTTTATCAAGGATGCTCCTCTGGCAGAGATTGCCCCTCCGGAGCAAGAACTACCTCAGATTCAGACCAAGGAGATATAAATGAAAGGTATCATTTTAATCATGCTGGCCCTTTTCTTATCAGTGGGGCTCATGGCCCAGCTTAGCTGCTATGATATCCAGTACACGACTAATCCCAACGGTAATTCACCATACGTGGGACAAAGCGTGACCGTACGGGGCATCGTTACCGCCGTCAATCGTGGCTCAAGTTTTTACATCGGTGATGAAGGTGGTGGCCCTTGGAGCGGCCTCTACGTCTATCACGGCAATACCAGCAATCAGGTAGAAATGGGCGATTTGGTTGACCTCACAGGAACCGTGGATGAGTATTATAATCTCACTGAATTGGTGAGTGTGACCTCCTTTAACATCATCAGCCGCAACAATCCCATCCCGGTTACTCCGCTTTCCACTGCTGATCTGCCTTACAACAACGCTGCATCTGAGCCCTATGAAGGCGTACTGGTACGCTTCAATGATGTGCAGATCAGAACCACCATGGATAACTATGGGCAGTTCCGCATTTCTGATGCCAGCAACGTTCAGGCGATGGTGGATGATGTCTTGTACGTGCCGCAGGTTCACAGATCGTTGTGGGTCAAACGTGGTATCAGATGCAGGGGTGTGGTGGATTATCACAGCGTGGCCGGTTACAAGATCTTGCCCCGTAGCGCTGAAGATATGATCAGAGTGATGATGTGAGCAATTCCACCATCCGCATGCAAAGCGCCGGAGATGCCGCGGTTAACGAAATCAGCACTCTAAACGTGCTCACTACCAAGCTTAATGCGAGCTGGGGCGTGCGCGAATATTCCATGAAGATCAGATTTGACAAAAATCAAGTGCTCTTCCAGGGCATTGAGATCGAGGGTACTCTCACCCAATCCCAGCCCACCGTCACCCTGACCGATGAAAACGATCTTCATATCCACTATGGAGTGCAGGAAAGCATCATCGCTCCGGATGAGAGCGTATTGATCAGACTCAAATTTCAGCCTTTGAACTATGGCGATATCACCATCGATCTCTATGAGTTCATGTATGACGATGTGCCCATCACCTCTTTGGTGGACGGCAAACTGCAGGTCAAGATCACCAAGAACATCGCGCATCTGAACATCAGCACCGATGCCGGTGGCAAGAACATCTTTGATCCTGCCATGAATGAAAAACTCAATATCGAATACGGTACCAAAACGGGATTCCTGGCTCGCGCGCTGATCCGCGTTTATGACGCTCAGGGTCGCTTGGTGGCTACTCCGCTGCATCAGAATTTCACCAGCTCTTCCGGCATTGAACGCATGGTCTGGGATGGTCGCGATAGCAACTTGAAACGCCTCGAGCCCGGCCTCTATTATTGCCATTTGGAAGTGAGCAACCGTGAATCCGGCAAAAGCTACAAAACCGTGCAACCCATCGTGATCAAATCACGCTTGAAATGAGGGAGAACACCATGAAGAAAACAATATTACTCAGCTTGATCCTGATCACCTGCACCATGCTGCCGGCTGTTTTTGACGATTATCAACCATCCGCCAGAGCCCGCGGGATGGGTGGCGCTTTCACCGGCGTGGCTAACGACGTGAATGCCATCTTTTTCAATCCTGCCGGCCTTGCCGACACAGAGTATGAAGCCATCATCGGCATGGCCAATCTGCATGGAGAATCCTTCAGTCAGCTCAAAACCTTAGCTGCTGGTGCCATGCTCCCCAAAAAGCTGGGAACCCTTGGTCTTGGCATCCGCATGCTGGATGTGGAGTTTGAAGGTTATACCCTCAGCAGTGAGCAGATCTACACCCTATCCCATGGTATCACTTTGCAGCATGACATCCACTCCACCATCAATTTTGGCTACAATCTTAATTACTACAATCTGTCCTTTGATGATGATGACAGCGATGGCGCTTTTGGCCTGGATCTGGGCGTAACCGCGCTGCTGCACACCCGCACCAAGCTGGGCTTTGCCATCACCAATCTGAACAAAGCCAAAATGGGCTTCGAAAACCAGATCGATCTGCCCAGTAAGATGGCGATGGGAATCTCCTATGTGCCTTACGACAGAGTGACCACCAGCATCGAAGTCAAAAAAGACTTTGCCCAGGAAACAGAGTTTATGGGAGGTGTGGAAGCCAGAGTCTTTGATCCGCTCTCAATCCGCGTGGGTGTGCACCAAAACCCCGCAACCTATTCTGCCGGAGCAACCTTCACCCTCGAAGGTGTGAGCGTGGATTATGCCTTCACTGTGCACTCTGTCCTGGCCCCAACCCACTACATCAATCTCGGCTACAGGTACTAAGGAGTGATTATGGCAGCAGGTTTCAAACGTTTTATGCCGGCCTTCATCCCTTTGGCCTTTGAACTCTTCCGGCATTACCGCCGGGACCTGAACCACAACGGAAACATCCGTAAGACAGATAAATCTGCCGAAAAATTGGCTACCATGGAACACATGATGGTGCGCCTGCAAAAGAAGATCCAGCAAAATCGCGAGACCTATGAAAGCATCGCAAACAAGATCTTGATCTGGCTGGCCATCAATTCCATCCTGCTGATCGGCATCGCCGTGAAGCTATTCTTCTTCTAAAGCTTCTGCTTCAATAATCGAGGACCCCACCCGGGTCCTCTTTTTTTTTTAGGATTGCAGATGTCTCATCTGCACAAGCGACGAAGTCGCTTTTTTTTACTGAACTGCGTCCGTTCGACACGAGACGTGTCGAATCCTGTGTCGTTACTCGTCGAATTCTATGTCGATCATGTGCCTACGACGCTTGTGAAAGTGCCGCTACGAAAAGCATAGCTTGCCACCCCAATGGTGGACGCGACATCCTGTCGCATGAGGGTAGACGCGACATCATGTCGCGTACAAACGTCAAGATGACGTTTCCACAACCAGAGTCCCACCTATGCACATATCGTGATGATACGCTCATGATACGGTCATGAAAATCACCATATCATGACCGTATCATGACCGTATCTCTATGGGCAAGGACAGGGCCAGGAAACACCTGTCTCCGCTAAATTGCCTTGACAACATAGCACGGTTCAGCATCCTTTAGCTCATCACTATTTATCCGGGAGTCATCATGTGTTCAACACGCAAGATTCTTTTACTGTTCTTGATTTTGTCCTTTAGCATCGGCCTGTATGCCTGGCGCGGGTTTTATAGTTTGGAACCCAGCACATTGCAAACTACCAGGGCTGATTCGCTCACCGGCTTTGACATTCTCAAATACACCGTTGATCTCAGGATTGACGACGTAAATCAATACATCGAAGGCTCAGTGGAAGCCCTTGTCTTGGCCGAAGATGAGCTCAGTCAGATGCAGTATCGTTTGGAAGGGGGCAACCTTGCCGTAACGAGCGTTTTGGTCAATGGCGCAGTTTCCGCTTTCACGCATGAGGCCGGCATCATCAGTATCCCTTTGCAAATGTCATCAGGAGCGGAGTTTAGCACAAAAGTGTATTATCAAGGAAATCCGGGTAACAGCCCTTCTCCTTACAACATCGGGCTAAAATTCACCCCCTTCAGCTTTTACACCCTGTCCAATCCGGATGCCGGACGTTTCTATATGCCCACCTACGACCATCCCTGGGATAAAGCGTTGATAGAATGGCGCTTGACTGTGAGGGAGGATTGGCTGGCGGCAGCTAATGGGATTCGCCAATCCATCACCGACAATGGGGATGGCACACGCACTCATCACTGGATCAGCCAATTTCCGGTTGCCACTTATGTGATGGGCTTTGCGGCTGCGCCATACATTGAGTTTCATCAGCAAGCGGGGGAGATCCCGATCCAGAACTTTGTGCTACCCAGTCAATTGGCCAATGCCCAGGTGGATTTTGCCAATGTGCCCCGGATGATCGCATATTTCTCGGAGATCTTTGGCCCCTATCCCTTTGAGAAATATGGACATATGGTGGTGAATATGAGCACCTATGCCGCGATGGAACATCAGACCATGACCACCTTTGGTGCGCAGTATCTGGATGGACAGCAAGGTTATGAATCCATCGTGGCGCATGAGCTGGCGCATCAATGGTATGGTAACTATCTCACGCCGATCACCATGCGTGAGGTGTGGCTGAAGGAATGCTTTGCCACCTATTCCGAAGCGCTGTGGGTGCATCACAATGAGGGTTGGGAAGCCGCCAAAGCATATCTTAAAGAGTCAATCCAGGACTATTACATCACCTGGGAAGATCGGAATGGGCCCAGGACGATCTTTAATCCCGAGTATAACATGATGTTTGCCCCTCCCACCTACGAAAAGAGCGCGTCCGTCTTGCATATGTTACGCCTCAAAATGGGTGATGCGGCTTTTTTCCCCTTCATTCGGGCATTGTTGACCACCTATCCTAATGGCAATATCAACACTGCGGAGTTCATCGCGCTCGCGCAAGCTCATAGTGGACTTGATCTTACGCAGTTCTTCAATCAGTGGATATATTCCCCCGGAGTGCCCAACGCGGAAGTATGCGTGTTTCACAATGGGAGTACGCAGGCCAAGGTTTATGCCAGAAGCATCAGCCCACCGCCACCAACTTTGAACTGGATTTACCCCTCGCACTGCCTGGATTGATCGATTCACTGGTCGTGATCGCGACTCCTGAGTGGCAGGAAAACTACACGACAAGCTCCACTGCGGGGCAAATCACTCAGGTTCAGATAGATCCCTCAAACTGGGTGCTTTTACGTCAAAAGAGCGAGATCCGCATGCAGCTGTTATCCTGCCTGCCCTATGATGGTGCCGTCAAACTGAGCTGGTTGCCTCTGGCAGCGGATATTCCCCTTGCGGGATATCAGGTTTGGCGGGGTGATGGAGCAAGTTTTGAACTGATCTCGGATGCTGTGATAACGGGATTGGACTACACCGATTCCGAAGTGCAAAATGGGACAAGCTATCACTATTACGTCTGCGCGGTGGATATTGAGGGCTATATCTCTCTGCCTTCCAATGCGATGCAGGCTACTCCCATTGACTTCCCCTTTGATCTGGGAATGCTGGTGGTAAACGAAACTCGCAATGGCACCGGAGCGGCCATTGCGCCCACCAGCGCTGAAGTAAGTGCCTTCTATGCTGCTGCTTTGGAAGGATTTAGCTATAGCGAGTGGGATTACGCTATGGAGGGAGCGCCTGATCTGGCCAAACTCAGTAGGCATCCCCTGGTTTTGTGGCATACTGACGACTTTTCCGAGCATCTGTTGCTGGACAATCAGGATCTGATTGGTTCCTATGTGCTCAGCAGGGGTAGAATCCTGATCAGTGGCTGGAAGTATCCGTCAGTATTTTCGGAAGCCTTTAGTAGCCAGTTCCTTGCGGGGATTGTTCCTATGTACTACAACTCTGCTGTCATGATCTCGCTGTATTCGGATACTTATCCTACTCTGTATCCGGATCCGGCTAAGCTGGCACCGGCTTGGAACAATATGCTGCCTATGAGCTTCACTTTTGAGGGAGCAGAGGACGCGTTTTTACCATGCTAATATGACGGCTGTAAGCGGAGGGCAGGATCAGCCTGCCGGGATCCGCGTTGAAGAAAACGGTTCGCTCTTGCTCTTGGGATTTCCCCTGTATTTCATGCAGGCTGAGGGCACGCGAGGATTTTTGCAAAGCATATTGCCGGAGTTGTATCCCGGTCTAGTCCCGGTTGATCCTTATACATTGCCCGTTGCTCTGGAATGCAACCCCAATCCCTTTCTCGCGGAACAGGGCTTGGATCTGAAACTGAATAATGCCGTGGCAAAGCACTTGAAGCTCTATAATTTACGTGGCCAGTTATTGTATTCGTCAGTAGCAGAAGGCTCTGAACTCTTTGTTGTTCCCTTTCAAATGCAAAAACTGCCAGTGGGTACCTATATCGTGGAAGTGAGCCATGACCGTGGAAAATCCAGGCGTAAAGTGCTGATGCTGAAGTAGAAGCCCCCCTCCCTCGGAGTTCAAAGCACTTCTCAGATTATGCAGCTATATCCATTGTTCACAGTGCTTTGGACTTCGAGCAGCAAGAATGCAGATCACTCTTCACTCCCCCTATCTTCGCTGTTTGTTCACAGTGCTTTGGACTTCGAGCAGCAAGCATGCAGATAACTCTTTACTCTTCACTACACCACAGCCGCTGTTTGAAGTCAATGCCGCCCGAAGATTGAGGGCTACTCTGAACAGGAGCGGTAACTACATAACTCATCGGCTTGAACAAACAGAGAATCGCGGCATTAACTCCAAAATAGAAGGGCTCACCGGATAGGCAAGCCCTTGTTATTTAACAGATTATCTCTTTACAGAAAGCGCTTAACCACTTCCAGTACTTCCGGTAGGTCCATCCCGATTTCTTTAAGGTGTTCGATGGTGGGCACGCCTTCAGGAGTCCAACCTTTACGATCATACACGGCATCAATCAGTTGCTGATATTGGTCTTCACGATATTTTCTGGTGATATCCATCTTTTCAGCAGTGCTTTTGCCAGTAGGATCCACACCGATCTTATCTTTTAGGAGATTGTCGTAACGTTCTGCGCGAGAGAGGTATTCTTCCTCGGTTACAGGGCCAACCGCGCGATAGGGTGGCACGTCATCGATGCGTTTGCCCCCACCCATGCGCATGCAGAATACCTTCTGGAAGTTATAGACGCGTTCACTTTGGCGGATCAGTTCATGCTTATCCATGGGTTTTCCGGTGATAGCTTTGTAGATATCCACGTAGTTTTGCACGTGTTCGGGAACTTTGGCCGGTTCATCAGTCTGGGCATTATTGGCTGGTTCGATGTCGTTCCAGGGCAATTTACACAGCCCTGCAGGCCAAACCAGGTTCGGAACATGGGGAAGTAGTGCAGAGCTTCAGCTTTATCTTTGAAAGTGGGGATGTGGTTATTGACCATATCCATGAAGATCAGCCAGGCTTCGTCATGCTGCGGGCCTTTCAGAGCTAGAGTGTATCCGCCCTGTTGCGCCAGAGATTCTTTGCTCATGTACTGGGAATATTCCAGCCCCTTGGCTTCCATCCCGATGTCTTGCAAGAACTTGGGGTCAGCGCCATACTGCTCGACAAAGAGCTTCTTCATGCGACGCACACCTTGGCCCACTGTTACGCCAAAGCCTTCTCCACGAGCCATTTGATGCAGCAGTTCCAAGGCGGCATCGGCATTACCCCAGCTGAGGTCAAGGCCACCGGTGCGCTCTTTGTTCAAAATGCCGTTTTCATAGCATTCCATGGCAAAGGCCACGCTGGTGCCAAAGGAGATGGTATCCACACCATAGGTATCGCAGTAGAAATTGATCTCTACCACGTCTTTGGGATTCCAGATCGCGATGTTTGAGCCACAACCGGCAGCAGTTTCATATTCAGGACCGTCAACGCAGACCGGTTGGCCTTTGTATGGGCCAGTGCGGGGTTTGAAATTATCTACTGCTTTGCAGCAGGAAAGCGAGCAACCATACCAGCAGCCATCGGCCATGCCTTGTGTGAAGAGGGCAGTGAACTCACGAGAGTGCAGGCCTTCCGCTTCCGGCATCTGGCCATATTTGAAGTTGCGGATGGGCAATAGATCATAGTCGTTCATGATCTCCATCAAGTGCGCGGTGCCAACCTGGTGCATCCGGCACTGGTCATCATCTCCGGCTTCAATCTCTTTGTGCAGTTTGAGTCCGGTCTTTTGCAGGGTGGGCAGATCGACCGGATCATTGGTATCCACTTTGAGTCCGGAGTATTTTACCACCAAAGCTTTGATACCTTTATCACGGAACACCGTTCCGGTGCCGCCACGTCCGGCCTGTTTCAGGCGTGCTACTTTGCGGCGTTTGTCCCAAAAAGAGAAATTCAGACAGGTGATGAGCACATTATTGGCTGCTTCTCCGGTGGATACTACCGAAACGTGTTGCAGGTTACCCTTTTCTCCGGCAAATTCCTGGTGTAGTTCTTCGGCGAGGATATGGCTGTTGATGGCTTCATCGGGCGCAGACAGAATCTGGACAATGCCTTTGTCGCCATCGATATACACGATTACGTCTTCTTCGGCTTTACCCTGCAATTCCAGAGCGTCAAATCCGGCAAACTTGGCATAAGGGCCAAAGTGTCCGCCAACGTTACAATCCACCGGGATACCTGTGAGGGGAGAGATGGTAGTGACGATGGATTTGCCGCTGCCGGGATAGGATGTGTTGCCACACAGGGGACCAAAGGAGATGCAGATTTCGTTTTCCGGATCGTTCCATTTGGTATTGTCTTTCACGCCGTGCCACATCAGGTAAAGGTCAAAACCCTTACCACCCACGAATTTATCGATCATCATGTCGCTTACGGGTTTCTCTTTGATTTGCTTGTCACCCACGTTGACATACAGGGTTCTCTTATTGTAACCGCGCACGATGGGCTTGAGATCATATCTGTATTCTGCTAAAACTTTGCGTTGCATTATCTTGACTCCTTATTCCTGAACTATGGCCAAAGCATCGGCAGGGCAGGTCTTTACACATGCGCCACAGGCAATGCATTTGAAGGGGTTGTGTTTGCCAAATGCGCTGCGCATGGAATTGGTGGGGCAAACTGCCACGCACATCAGGCAACCGATACACAGAGACCGGGAAATCATCACCACACCTTGATTGCTTACTGTGATGGCACAGGTGGGGCATGCCGCCACGCAGGCCTGACATTGGTTGCAGACATTCATGTCCGGCGGGTTGGTCTCATCATGAATCTGGATGCAGGACAATTCTGCCTTGTCCTCTTTGAAATAGAGATTCGAACAAGTGCTCTCGCAAACATGGCAGGAGATGCACTTTTCCGGATAAGTCTTCAGCACTTTCATCACCTTGTTCTCCTATGATTTTTTCATTGAAGCCATTTTTAAAATCCCGCTCTTTTAGGTCAAGCCGATTTTTGCGGGAGCACGAAAATGGGGTCTTGGTTATGATTTGCTTGACAGGCAAAGCCTCTTTGAAACTAAAGTCAAAGAATCAACAAGATGAAGAATATCTTACTGCTTATTGCTTTTATCACATTGGGGTTCAGCCTCTTATCAGCTCAAATAGAGCGGGAGCTCTTCGTGCCTGCAATCCGGGACACGCTCTTTGCGGATAGTCTGAGCGTGGATTTGCAGGAACCTTCGAAACTGGATTCTCTGTTTTACGCGGCAGACAGCATCCGCGCATATTATGATACCGAGCAAATCTTCCTTTATGGTAATACCTCGATTGACTATGGCCAGTCCAATATCCAGGCAGACTCTCTCTACATCGATTTGAAGAAAGAACAGGCCAGCACCTGGGGCACGACACTATTGCGTGACGGAGATCAGCTCTTGATCGGTTCCAACGTGCGATATGACGTGCGCAGTCAGACCGGCATCATCGCGCAGGGACAGAGCTTTATCGAAAATGGCTATTACGATGGTCTGGAGATACGGAAAACCGGCTCCAGCACTTATGATATTGATGGGGGTAGCTTTACTACTTGCGATCTGGCGGAACCCAGCTATTGGTTCAAGGCCAGGGATATGCGCATCTATCAACGGGATAAGGTGGTAGTCGCCACGTTCTGGCCTATGTGAACCATCTGCCCATCTTCTATTTTCCATTTATCACGATGAGCATCAAGCGTGGACGGCATCCGGGCTTCCTGATCCCTGCTCCGGGCTATAACAGCAATGATGGCAAATACATCCGCGATCTGGCCTATTATTACCCTTACAAAGAGTACGCGGATTTTACCCTGGGGCTGGATCTGATGGAAAAGACAGGCTGGAAGAGCAATTTTACCACAAACTACACGAAGAGATACTATTATAATGGCAGGCTGTCAGCCAGTTATCAGAAGAATATCAACAGCGCGGGGACATCCTTTGATTGGGCTTTGCGGGGAAACCATCATCACGACCTTCCGGAGCGAACCTCGCTGGATGTAGCGCTGGATTTTGTGAGCAATAAACGCATCTATGAAAGCAGCGATATCATCGATGAATCCCTGGCGCAATGGCTTACCTCCAGTGTTTCTTACCGCAAACCCATCGGCAATACCTATCTGAATGCCGGAGCAGTCTACAATCAAGATCTGATCAATGATACAGCGAATCTGAATCTTCCTACGATGAGCTGGTCTTTGCCCACCCGTCCTGTTTATGAACTTCTGGGAGGTAGCGCAAGCGCCTGGTATAGCAACCTGAGTTACTATTACAACGTGCGCCTGGATCACACCGGAAATATCCGCAGTTCCGATCCTTCCTTGATGGATTACATATGGCAAAACACCATGGATCCAGCAGATTCCACCCGCTATTTGGTGGAGCATCATGCGGGAATCAAGCAGGTATTGGGGCTATCAAACAGCTACAATTATCGCGGATGGCTGAATCTGAGACAAAGCGTGGATTACTCTGAAGTCTGGTTTGATCGTGACCGTGATGGTGATAAATGGGTGCGCGGCAATGATTATTCCGCTTCGGTAAATGGCAGCTTCAATCTCTATGGTATGAAGTATTATGATCAGGGCAGGATTTCCGCTATTCGCCACACGATCAATCCCACCGTCGGCTTATCCTATGTACCCGATTTTGAGGATAATAAGGACTTCTACAACTTTGGCGGAATATCCCTGAGGCAGAGCGGGAAACAGGCCAATCTCAGCTTTGGCCTGAATCAGAAGTGGCAGTTCAAGCTGGGACGTGGCACTTCTGAACGAAAGCTGAATGACCTATTGTCTTTAAATAGCCGCGTCTCTGCAAATCTATATAAGGACGATAAACCCTGGGGCAATATCAGTCATTCACTGGCTTTCAGACCCGGCACCTTCAATCTTGGCACGATCAAAAACAACGATTACAAGCTGGAAGGGATCAATCTGGGCTACAACTCTCAGCTAACCCTCACTCAGAACACCTACCAGATGCAGCTCACCGATCCTGCTATCGAATCCCAATACTTTTCTCAAACCATCAATATCAGTGGCAATGCGCCTTACAAGGAGTATTTTCCGCCTGCGAAGAACCGCACTTTTCAAGCCTTTGGCCAGCAGCAAAATGTTGATGATACTCAACCGGCTGAGCTGAGCAACAATTGGAACATCGGGATCAGTCACGATCTCTTTGCCCCAAAAAGTTTGCTCAATCCACGCACCCAAAATATGCGCTTGAATGCCTCGCTGAAACTCACTCAAAACTATAGCCTTACCTATAGTAACTACTACAATCTGAAGACGAAAGAACTGATCTCCCAAGGCATCCGCCTTACCCGCGATCTGCATTGCTGGAAGCTGGACATTTCTTTCAGTAAACGCAACGAATACTGGGATTACCGGATCCTATTCTTCAACACCCAATTCCCGGATGCCCTGAGGTTCCAAACCCGTGATAGTAAAAGATATTAAGCGTGCCATCTTCCTGGATCGCGATGGCACCATCTCGCCGGATAAGTTTGGCTACATCAAAGATCCTGAGCTCTACCATCTGTATCCTGAAACCGGTCAAGCCCTGAGAATCTTTCAGGATTTGGGTTACCTGATCATCATCGTTACCAATCAAAGCGGTATTGCCCGTGCTTATCTGAGCCTGGATGATCTGTCACGAGTGCACCAAAAGATGCGTGATCTGATTGCTGCCGAAGGGGTTAGGCTGGACGCAGTATATTTCTCTCCTTACCATATTGAAGGCATCGTCGAGCCCTACAATATTGATCACGAAGACCGTAAACCCGGCATTGGCATGTTCCGTCAAGCCCGTCAAGATTTTGGCATTGACCCCGCGCAATCCTTCATGATCGGAGATCGCGCCACAGATATCGGCTTTGCCCGCAATGCCGGCATGAAGAGCATTCTCCTGCTTACCGGAAACGGAACAGAGGAAATGCCGAAGCTGATTAGCTCTGCCACGAACCGTCCGGATTTCATCGCGGAAAACATCCTGACTGCCGCCCAGTTGATCCAGAGATTCTATCCATGAAATACTCTGCTTCATACAGTAAGGAGAAGTTTGCCAACTTCAGTTTCGATGCTCAGCTCAAAGCCTTGAGCAAGCTACTGCAAGCCTTGGAAGAGCAGATCGCTGCGCCTGATACCTATCCCAGGATACTGGATCAGATCAAGGAACTGAGCAGAATGTGCCGCGAACCCTTGCCCCCCAGATTGGCTACTGCGATTGATGGCTTAAGCATGGATCCCTATCGCAGCTTGCGCGCTCTGGCGCAATACTTTGGCGAAGCTACCTATAAGGACAATCAAATAGCCCTGCGTACCGGAGATGGTCTCAAAGACGCTTCCCAAGACGATCTATTGCGGGCAGGGCAACTCACTGTCATTGCAGACAATCTGCGCAGCGTATTTAATGTGGGTTCTCTGTTCAGGCTATGTGAATGCCTGCGTATCAATGAATTGATCCTCTGCGGGATCAGTCCTGACCCCAGCCACCCCAATATGGCCAAGACCGCTCTGGGAACTTGTGACAAGGTGCCCTGGCGCAAGGTGGAGAGCAGCACTGAGGCGATAGCAGAACTCAAAGCCAAGGGACGCACTATCTACGCTTTGGAAACGGCTGAACCGTCTAAATCTGCTTTCGAGACCGAGTTCGCATTCCCCTTGGCGCTGTTGCTGGGCAATGAAGCTCTTGGCATCCCGGAAAGCACATTGGCACAATGTGATAGCATCATCCACCTCCCTGTTCTTGGCTGGAAAAACTCGCTCAATGTAGCCGTTGCAGCCTCTATCGCCACCTACCATATCATGTTTGGAGCATAGCATGGACAACACCATATACTACAGTAAGTTACAATCCCTCTTGCAACACAACCAGGCCCTCTGGCAAGCCACCATTGTAGCCACCGATGGCTCATCCCCAGCCCGGGCCGGCATGAAGATGATCATCCCCTTATCCGATGCCGTATTTGGCAATCTGGGAGGGGGAGAGCTGGAACACAAGATCATCGCATACGCTCGTGATACAGCTCCGGCTTTGCCTCAGACCATCAGCTTCGATCTGAGCGGCTCCGGAACCACCGAGCTTAGCCCCACATCTATGATCTGTGGTGGAGCGGCTACAGTATTCATCGAGCCCCTGCATTTGCCACAAAATCTCTACATCATCGGAGCCGGACACTGCGGTAAAGCTTTGGGAAAGTTGGCCAAAAGCAGCGGTTTCTATGTTCATTTGGTGGATAACCGGCCGGAAATCCATAGCCGGCGATTTCTGCGCATATGGACACAAAGCCAGCCTCAGCGATTATCGGGATGTCTCCTCCGCGGTAGCGTTTGGCCCCAATAGCTGGATTGTGATCATGACCCATGGCCATGTCCACGATCATGAAGTTTTGCAGCAATGCCTCAGGCAGCCGACCCGCTATCTGGGTATGATCGGTTCCAAACACAAGGTGGCTGAGACCTTTAGCAAGCTCCAACAGCAAGGCTTTAGCGAAGCAGAACTGGCCACCGTCCATGCTCCCATCGGCCTCAAAATCGGCAGCCAAAGCCCCATCGAGATTGCCATCAGCATCATGGCCGAAATCATCCGCGAACTAAGACTGGCCCATCTCGTAACGTAGCATTCCGATGCTAAAGAAACATAGAACCTTTTAGCTATCTAATCACCAACACTCGATGCGCATGGCTTCCCTTCGATGTGTTTAAACTCAGGATATAAATCCCGCTGCTCAGCGCATATTCTCCAAGCTCCAGTCTGTAATCAATCGAGTCTTCAGCTACTTTTTTTACTGAGTATTCTTTGTCCCTTATGGTTATACAGTGATATACTGAGCAGACGTTCCCCGGTTTTTTGCCATTGAATTTGCAGGAAGTTTTTGACCGGATTGGGGTAAAGGACGGCTGGAAAATTCTGAGCACTGGTCTCATCAAACGATACCGGAGCGCTGATCGTGCTGCTAAACACCTTTTCTGGGGCAGTGATGGGCAGGCTTTGGTTGCGGCCTGATACATCATTCACCATCAGATAGTAGGAAAGCTCATCGCCATTGCTCAAGTTTTCTATTTCGGCTTCATACATGTATTCATCAGTCATGGCGGTCATGGGGATGGATTGCCAGGCAGCCAGCGGTGATACTCTGTAATATAACAAGGGGGATGAATCCACAAAGGCGTGATTACCGTAAGAACGGACGCTGGCTGATAGCGTAAGTCTGTGATCAGTGATCTGGGTTTGCTGAGCCAAGGGGCTGTGCTCAATGCGTAGCATCTCAAAATCGGCGATGCCCATCGTGCGGCAATGCAGGGCATCATAATAATACCAGGGGCCTTCAAAGCCGATGATTTCATAGCCGGGCATGGCGTTGGCATAGGTCTGCAGAGCGCTTTGATCACTGTCGATGCCAAAGAGCGGAACGAACACACGTTTGTTCAGGATCAGCGAGTTCGTATAAGCCGCTGCATCCGTGCTGAGTATGTATCACAAAAAATGGCGGATTACATTGTAAGGACGGCCATAGCAATTCGTGCTCTGGGCAAATTGACTGGCAATGGTTTCAGCACGCTGATATTCAGGATGCCCGAGGGGTAATTGCTTAACCAACA